>CAMQOJ010000509.1 GCA_947003375.1 uncultured Lachnospiraceae bacterium | reverse complement strand
CTTTGGGAACTTGACAAATCGCCTCCCATTCTGTATATTAAATTTTGATTACTAGAAACCATCATCGCGGCAGGCGGCTTCCAAGACCGGCTGTCAGTATCAAAAAGGAGTGACTTATTTTTGGACGTTCCAGAAGGCATACAACTAATCTCTCTACTGATTCTTGTCATCTTGTCAGGTTTCTTTTCCTCGGCAGAGACCGCATTCAGCACGGTGAACCGTGTCCGCATGCGCACCCTTGAAGAAGAGGGCAGCAAACGCGCGGCAAAGGTCAACAAGATTCTGGAAAGCTACAGCAAGATGCTGAGCACCGTTCTGATTGGCAACAACATCGTGAACCTTTCCACATCTGCCCTGACCACCACCATCGCCCTGCGCTTCGGCATCCCCGTGGCCGTGGCTACCGGTGTGCTGACCTTGGTCATTCTGCTCTGCGGCGAGATCGTCCCCAAGACCTGGGCCATGCTCTCCTCGGAGAAAATCGCGCTGGCCTACTGCGGCATCATATACGGCCTGATGCAGGTCATGACCCCCGTCATCTTCGTGGTGGACAAAATGTCCAACGGAATCCTGCGCCTGCTGCACATCGACCCCAGCAAGAAGATCACCACCATGACCGAGGCGGAGCTGCGCACCTATGTGGACGTGAGCCACGAGAGCGGCGTCATCGAATCTGAGGAGAAAGAGATGATCTACAATGTGTTCGATTTCTCCGATGCGCTGGCCAAGGACATCATGGTGCCCAGGATCAACATGGTCACCGTGGACGTGGAAGCCACCTTCGAGGAAGTGCTCTCCATTTTCCGGGAGTCCATGTACACACGTTTCCCCGTGTATCAGGATGACAAGGACAACATCATCGGCCTGATCAATATCAAGGACTTCATCCTCACCGAGGACGAGGAACATTTCCAGGTCAGGTCGATTCTCAGGGACGCCCATTTTACATATGAATACAAAAAGGTGGCAGACCTGCTCTACGAGCTGCGAGAGAAGACCACCAGCGTCACTTTTGTCCTGAACGAGTACGGCGCCACCGTAGGCATGATCACCCTGGAGGACCTCCTGGAGGAAATCGTGGGCGAAATCCGTGACGAATACGATGAAGACGAAGAAGAATACATCCAGAAAGTGGACGAACGCGTCTACCTGGTGGAGGGCAGCATGAAGCTGGACGACATCAACGACGAACTGGACACAGAACTGGACAGCGAGGACTACGACTCCATCGGCGGCATCATCATCGAGAGTCTGGACCGGCTGCCCGAGGACGGCGAGGAGGTCACCCTGGAAAACGGCATCCACCTGAAAGTCCAGGGCATCGAGCAGAACCGTATCGTCAAGGTGCTGATGACCATTCCCGAGAAGACGCAGGACGAGGAGGAGAATGACGGCGACAGGGAGCAGTCCGAGGACTGATTCTCCCCCGCCGGGCGCTCCATCTGCAATAGATACCAAAATACCGCAGGTCTGGCTCCGATGAGCACAGACCATACAGTTACGGAGGGCAGGAGATTCCTGTCCTCCGCTTCTTTCTATCCGAAACGCCCTGTGAGATACATCTTCGTGCGCCTGTCCACAGGCCGTCTGAACAGGCTGTCAGCGCTGCCGGATTCCACCACCTCTCCCCCCAGGAAGAAAGCCATATCGTCCGCCACCCTGGCAGCCTGCTGCATATTGTGGGTCACGATGACCATGGTCATGCGCTCCCGTAGGCTTTTCATCAGCTCCTCGATTTTCCGGGTGGAGACCGGATCCAAGGCCGAGGTAGGCTCATCCAACAGCAGCACTTCCGGCTCCACCGCCAGGGCCCTGGCCATGCAGAGCCGCTGCTGCTGGCCGCCGGACAGCCCCAGGGCAGGTTTCTTCAGCCTGTCCTTCACCTCATCGAAAATGGCGGCTCCGCGCAGGGCATGCTCCACGATTCCCTCCAACTGCCCCTTGTCCCTCACCCCCTGGAGCCTGGGGCCATAGGCCACATTGTCATAGATGCTCATGGGAAAGGGATTGGGCTGTTGGAACACCATGCCCACCCGCCTGCGCAGAAGCGTCACGTCCACCCTCTCGTCATAGATGTCCTCCCCGTCCAGGAGCACCTTCCCCTCAATGCGCACCTGCTCCGCCAGATCGTTCATCCGGTTCAGGCATCTTAAGAAGGTGGATTTCCCGCAGCCGCTGGGGCCGATCAGGGCCATGATCTCCTTCTCCCTGATTTCCAGGCTCACGCCTTTCAGCGCCTGCTTCCCGCCGTAAAAAAGGTTCAGGCCGCTCACCGATATCTTGCTGCGCTCCATTTCTCCAGCCTCCCGCCTCTGCGCTTTCGCAGTCCTGCTTTCACGCCCCCCGCCCTGCCGCCCCTGCCAGCCGCATCGCAATGTTCAGCACAAGGGCCAGCAGAATCAGTACGCAGCCTATGCCGAAAGCCGCCTCAAATTCCCCGTTCTGCATCTGGAGGTACAGCTCCACCGCCAGCGTCCCGCCGGATTCGGAAGCCTTTCGGGACAGCACGGACAGATTCCGCAGGAACCCTCCCCCCAGCCTGGGCAGGAGCCTGGCGCTTCCGGCGGTGAAAAGCAGTGCCGCCGATTCCCCTATGATGCGGCCCACCGCCAGCACAAGGCCGGAGAGGATACCCGGCATGGCGGAGGGCAGGAGGATGGTGCGGATCAGATGCCATTTCGGTGCCCCCAGCCCCAGCGCCCCGTTGCGATACCCTTCTGGCACGGTGCGCAGCGCCCTCTGTGTGTTGCGCACGATGAGGGGCAGCACCATCAGGGCCAGGGTGGCGGCGCCGCTGAGCAGGGAATATCCCATCCCCAGCACGTCCACGAAGAGCACCATGCCGAATAGCCCGAAGATCACCGAAGGAATCCCCGCCAGCGTCTCCGTGGCGAATTCGATTGACCGTACTAATATACCCGGTTGTGCGTATTCATTCAGATACACCGCCGCCCCCACGCCCACGGGCACTGCCACCGCCAGGGTGAGCACAATGATGTAAAGCGTGTTCACAAGGCTGCCCCCGATACCCACCGTCCCTCTCCAGGCGCTTGTGACGGAGGTGAAGAACCGGAGGCTCAGAATCCGGAAGCCCCTGGAAAATATGTACCCGATGATGCCCAACAGCAGAAACATGGAAAAATACGCCGCTCCGTAAACCGCGGCCAGCAAAAATATCTCCCCCGGCTTCCTCCGCCTCCGGTAAAGCGTCCCCCGGCCCGTTTCCTCCTGCCTCATGCATTTCTCTGCCTCATGCACTTCTCTGCCCCATGCCCTTCTCTGCCCCATGCTCTTCTCTGCCCCATGCACTTCTCTCCCTCATGCACTTCTCTCCCTCATGCACTTTTTCCTCTTCCGCCCTTTTCCTGCAGTATCCAGGGCGCCCGCCTGGCC
>CAMQOJ010000508.1 GCA_947003375.1 uncultured Lachnospiraceae bacterium | reverse complement strand
CATCAAATATGATAAGATAGTAGCGGAAAGTAGCGGAAAACAACGGCATGGACGGCGTGGCGGGCTGCATGGAGAAGCATCCGCCATGAGAGGAAGGAAAAGCGGATGGGCTTTGGAAACGATTATCTGCAGGAAGAACGCAAAGCGGAATTGCAGTATTGGCTCAGCGGAGACTACGAGTCTTTCTGCGGCAAGAAGAAGGAAATATATCTTGCAGCAGGGAAGGCGATAAAAGATGCCGGCCATACTGCCCCCGGGCACAGCCCCGGAGGATACCGGAACGAACTGAAATATGCAGGCGATCTGGAGCTGGCCTTTCTCATCGAAACAGAGGAAAAGAAATTCCGGAGCGTCAGAAAGCAACTGCCCGCCCCCGAATATGCCAAATGGCTGCAGGAGCTTGTCCGCCTGCGCAACCAATATGCCCGGACGGCCGGTTTTGAGAACTACCTGGACTACAGGTACGCGCTTTGGGGAATCGGCGGGGATGTGTTTGCCAGGGCTGCTTCCAGGCAGCGCAAGGCGGAAAAGACAGACAGCATGGAACTGAGGAGATGGCTGGGAGAAGTATCCGCAGACCACAGGCTTGCCGTGGAAAATCAGAGGGCGCTTTTCAGGGAGATAGATGAATGCTGGAACCTGAACGGAAGCGGGATACAGATTCACGATGAAGACCTCCCCGGATTCTATATCGGCGCCTGTGTGCCCGTCAGCATTCCTGATGACGTACATGTCTTAATCAACAAAAGACCCGGATTGTCAGGTTTTTCCGTATTCATGCATGAAATCGGCCATGGCTTCTACTATACCAACATTGCCGCGCCGGACATCCATGGGCGGAGGGAACCCTTCAACCTGATCATGGAAGAAACGGTTGCGCTGCTGTTCGAGAACCAGGTTTATACAGATGGGTTTTCCAGAGAATTCCTGCATACTGACAGGGGCATGTGGCTTCCCAAGGCAGATTTCCAACTGGATTACCTGCTGTGCTGTGCGGAATTCGAGGAAAGGATTTACAGAAAAGCCGATCCTGATTTCGACGCGGAATGGAAGGCGGCCTGTGCTTTCACGGGAGAGGAGGAAGGGGACGGATGGACAAAGCCCCATTTCTTCGTGTCGAACCCGGGCTACTTTGCGGCCTATTTCATAGCCGCCTTTTTGGCAAAAGAGACCTATCGATATGCGGACAGGGAAAGCAGGGACTTGTTTGACTTTATCCGGAATGAGATATGCAGTCCCGGCGGGGCGCTTGCATATGAGGCATTTCTGGAAAAGGTTCTGCCATAAGGCTGCCGGGCAAGGGTGAAAAACACTCGTTGCCCGGCAGCTTTAAAAATTTCTGAAATCAGTGTAACCTTTCTCCTCCCAGGCACCTCTAACAGATGTAAACAAACATGTTTGACATTTACAATTGCACTTTGATTCTGGAAATGGAATCTGCACTGCGGTTCCATGACAGGACGATGATAACGGACAAAGGCGGTGAACATTTTGGATTCTCTGGAAATCAATCTGGTGAGACAGGCACAGAGGGGCAAAAAGGAAGCTATGGAACAACTGTTCCTGATGGAAAAGGAGTATCTGTACAAAATGGCTTTCCTGTACATGAAGAACAAAGAGGACAGCCTGGATATCGTCCAGGAGTGCATCCTGCGCTGCATCGTATCCATAAAAAGCCTGAAGCAGCCGCAGTATTTCCGCACCTGGATGACCAGAATCCTGATCAACTGCGCCCATGAGGAGTGGGCCAGGCGGGGAAAGTATGACCTTGCGGAGGAAGAGGTATTTGCGGCGGAGGAAGCGTTTCCCCGGGAAGAGAGGCTGGATCTGTACCAGGCAATCGACAGGCTGAATTTTCCTTATCGGGATATCATCATTCAGCACTATTTTGCGGGGGACAGGCTGAACGAAATCGCGCAGATGCTGAATATGCCCATAGGGACTGTGAAAGCGTACCATTCCCGGGCGAAGAGCAGACTGAAATGCATGCTGGAAGGGGCACAATGAAAGAGAAGGAGAAGCGATTCTCTCAGGTGGGACATTTGTTGGAGGGATAATATGACAGAAAATAAGGTTTGGAATGAGATGGAGGTTCCCATGGAGCTGGACAGCGTAATCATGGATGCGGTAGCGGAAGGGCACAAAAGGCTTAGGAGGAGACAGACAAGAAAGCATTGGAGGACAGCGGCCATATCCATGGCCACGGCAGCGGCCTGCTTCCTGGCGGTAGTCATGGGATTCGTCAACCCCGTGGTAGCAAAGGCGTACAGCAGCATCCCCCTCATCGGGAATATCTTCGCCTACCTCTATGATACCGGGGACTCCGAAATTCCCTTTGCACAGGTGGGGGAAGCCGCGGTGCCGGTGGAGCAAGGGGGACAGGCGGACGCAGGGCAGGGACAGACGGACGTAGGGCAGGGACAGACGGATTGGGCGGACGCAGGGCAGGCGGATCAGGTGGATTCGGGGAACCAGGAGGACGCAGGGCAGTGGCAGGCGGATTCGGGGAACCAGGGGAATCACGGGAATCCGGGGAATCCGAATCCGGAGCAGCAGGAAGGCCTTGCCGCCGGAGAGGAGGCCGCCGGAGGGGAAGCAGAAGCGGAAGACCCGGTGCGGATAGCCCTAAAGGAATATTTCTGCGACGGATACAGCCTCTACCTCTCATTTGAGGTGACCAGCGAGGAGCCCTTTTTAGAGAGCGCGGCGGACATAGCGGGCAAAAAAGGTGGTATTTTCCTGTATGCTGCGGAAAACATCACCACGGAAACCGGAGAGCGCTTCGAAGGGAACGGGAGTCTGACCATCAAGGGCATTTTCACAGACCAACATACTTTTGTGGGGATTGCCAGAAGCGGAAGCTCCTTGGAGGGATATCCTGTAACGGACGGATTGGCTTATGAAATGAGTTCTACGTACATGAGGGTATTCCCGGAAGAAGAGGAGATAGATATCGAAGGCCAGTGGGAAATCTCGGCGGAAATCACCTGTACGAAGGAACCCCTGCTGACAGAGCAGGTAGGGCAGACGATTCTCGGCGGACATGTATTGAAGGAAGTGGCGGTACAGCCCTATGAGATCCAGGTAGTGATAGAGGAGCCGAAGGGAACGTCACTGACAGAGGAATACATCTTGATAGAAGCTTTCGATGACAAGGGAAGGCGCCTTGACTGGGCGTCACAGAGTGGCAATCGATTTGTGGAGGATGGGGAGAAGCGGCAGGAGATATATATGTTCGAGAAGCCCATGGATGCGGAAAAAATCACCATCTTCGCCTTGGACGAATTGAAGTGGATGGACGAGTGGAAGGGCTATCTGTACTGCGATGAACCCTGGAGCGGAGAGCAGATGATAGAGTTCCTGAAAGAGAACTGCTTCACCTATGGGGAGGTGGAGCTGCCCCAAAGC
>CAMQOJ010000507.1 GCA_947003375.1 uncultured Lachnospiraceae bacterium | reverse complement strand
AGGCAGGATTCAGCGTTATGCAGTATAATTTCGTTTTCTATACTCACCAGCGATGAAATTTACCGTCATGCCCCTGGCATGCTTCGCTCCTGCGTCGGGTCACGTATGAAGAAGGGCCCTCATCATCCATGGCAAGATTCATCGATTGTTATCATAAGGTTCGCACAAGGGGCAGTCCTCCTCCCCCTTGTGCAGTCCTTGTGCAATGACTATGCCTCCGGACTGTCCCTCTGATTTTATCCTGCCTGCATGTCCGCCTTCCCGGGACTTCCAGGGCCATTGCAAATGACATCCGCCGTCAATACTCCAGATAAGCCCCCTTCATAGGACTCGCGGCATGCTCGCTGTACAGGCGTAAGACTCCCGACTTGTACTTAGGCTCCCTGGGCTTCCAGTTCCTGCGGCGCTCCTCCAGCACAGCCGCCACTTCCTCCATGGTCTTATGCTCCCCTGCGATGCCGATGATGTTCAGCTTCCGCTCCTCCACGTCTATCTCGATCAAATCCCCCTCTTCCACCAGAGCGATGGGCCCGCCGTCCACGGCCTCCGGGCTGCAGTGCCCGATTACCGGCCCTGTGGACGCGCCGGAGAACCGTCCGTCCGTAATCAGGGCGATGCTCCTGCCCAGCTCCTTGTCGCTGCTGATGGCCTCGGAGGTGTAGAACATCTCCGGCATGCCGCTGCCCTTGGGCCCTTCATAGCGGATGAACACCGCGTCGCCCTTCTGCACCTGGTGCTTCAGCACTGCCTCCAGACATTCCTCCTCGCTGTCAAAAGGCCTGGCCCGCAGCACTGCCTTAAACATCTCCTTCGGACAGGCCGTGTGCTTGATGACCGCTCCCTCGGGAGCCAGGTTCCCGCGAAGTATCGCGATGCTCCCGTCCGTGCCGATAGCCTTGTCGTAAGGGCGGATGATGTCCTCCTTAGTCAGGGACACCTGGTAGCGCTGATTGAACTCCTCCAGCCACTTCCCGCACCTCTCATAGAAGCCGTTCCGCTTCAGCTCCTCCAGGTTCTCCCCCAGGGTCTTCCCGGTCACCGTCATCACGTCCAGGTGCAGATGCTCCTTGATTTCCTCCATGATGGCCGGGACGCCTCCCGCATAGTAGAAGCATTCCGCAGGCCATCTTCCCGCGGGACGGATGTCCAGGAGATATCTGGCGTTCCTGTGGAGCCTGTCAAAAGTGTCCCCCGTGATTTCGATGCCGAACTCATGGGCGATGGCCGGGATGTGGAGCAGGGTATTGGTGCTCCCCGAGATGGCGGCGTGCACCAGAATCGCGTTCTCGAAGCTCTCCATGGTGACGATGTCGCTGGGGCGCATATCAGGCTTCGTGGCCAGCTTCACGGCCTGTGCCCCCGCCTGTCTCGCAAATGCCAACAGGTCCGGGCTGGTGGCGGGCATCAGGGCGCTTCCCGGCAGGGCCAGGCCCAGGGCCTCCGCCATGACCTGCATGGTGGAAGCCGTGCCGATGAAGGAGCAGGCCCCGCAGCTGGGACAGGCATTGCACTTCGCCCAGTTCAGCCTCTCCTCGTCGATCTCCCCCCGCTGGTACTGGGCGCTGTACTTGCCAAGCTGCTCCAAGGTCAGCATCTCCGGCCCCGCGTTCATGGTGCCTCCCAGCACCACCACCGCCGGGATGTCCACCCTGGCAAGCCCCATCAGGTTCCCGGGCAAGCCCTTGTCGCAGCTGGCCAAGTACACCCCTGCGTCAAAGGGTGTGGCGTTCGCCTGGATTTCTATCATATTCGCAATCATCTCCCGGCTTACCAGGCTATAGTTGATGCCGTCCGTGCCCTGGCTCTCCCCATCGCACATATCCGTGCAGTAATACCGCGCGCCGTGGCCGCCGGCCTCTTCGATTCCTTTCCGAACTTCCTCCACCAGGATGTCCAGGTGGCCGCTGCCCGGATGGCTGTCGCCGAAAGTGCTCTCTATGATGACCTGGGGCTTGGCCAGATCCTCGGGCTTCCACCCTGTCCCTATCCGCAGCGGATCCAACTCCGGCGCGTTCTTTCGCATCTCCTGACTTCTCAGTTCCATATTCTGTCTTTCCTCCTACTCAACTAATATACTCTCGGAATCTCTCTTCTGCTTTCCGCAGAGCTTTCCGGAAACCTTTTTCAAAGATTCCCCCTCTTTTTCTGCTCCATGGTTTATCAAGGCTCCGATTTTGCCTGATTTCTCTGCCCTCCAGTGCTGTCCTACAGAAAGCAGGGACGACACCGTCCGGCAATTCCCTCATATCCTGATATTTCTCAGGCGAAGAACGAGATGATCAGCGCCACAACGAACCCGGTTCCGCCCACCAGCGTCTCCATGATCGTCCAGGTCTTCAGCGTGGTCTTCTCATCCATCCCCACCAGGGACTTCACCAGCCAGAAGCCGGAGTCGTTGAAGTGGGAGCAGACAGTAGCCCCTCCTGCCACTGCCGCCGTGGTGCAGGCCAGGTACAGCGGAGACAGATCCGCGATGCCCGGCATGGCCGCGATGATGCCTGCCGCCATGGTCATGGCCACGGTTGCGGAGCCCACGCAGATCCTCACCAGCGCCGCCACCACAAAGGCCACCACCACGATGGGGAGGTTCGCGGAGGACACCGCGTTTCCGATCAAATCGCCCAGCCCGGAATACTGCAGCATATACCGCAGCACGCCGCCGCAGGCTGTCACCAGCAGAATCAGTCCCGTGGGCTCCAGGGATTTGGTCATAATCTTCTCCAGCTGCTCCATTTTATATCCGTGCTTCAGCCCCAGAACCAGCATAGCGACGATAGTGGCGATAAGCAGCGCCACAAAAGGCTCTCCCAGGAAACCGAACACCGGCGCCAGGCCCGCAAGGGCCGGAACCACTCCCGCTATGGAATCCAGTATAATCAGCACCAGGGGAATCAGGATGATACCCACGATGGTCCAGAAATTGGGCAGCTTGGACTCGTCAAAATCCTCCTGGTTCGCCACATGCTCCGGCACCGGTACCATGTACCTATTCCCGCAGACGGATCCCCACACGGGCCCTGCCACCACCATGGCGAAGATGCCGCACAAAATCCCCACCATGATCACCCAGCCCAGCTCTACATTCAGCATGGTGGCCACCAGTACCGGCCCCGGGGTAGGCGGGATGAAAGCATGCCCCACCGCAAGCCCCGCCAGAAGCGGAATCGCGTAGAACAGAGATGAGCGCTTCGTCCTCTTGGCCAGGGAGAAGGCCAGGGGAATCAGAATGATCAGACCCGCGTCGAAGAACACCGGCATGGCGATGACCAGGCCCGTAATGCCCAGGGCCCAGGCCGCTTTCTTGTCTCCGAACCATTTCACCATGCTCACCGCCAGGGTCTGGGCCCCTCCCGAGGCCTCCAGGATCTGTCTCTTATACACATCTGACGCTGCCGACGAAGAGACTCGTGT
>CAMQOJ010000506.1 GCA_947003375.1 uncultured Lachnospiraceae bacterium | reverse complement strand
GGGTACCGGCGGCACGCTGACGGGGGTAGGCCAGTACCTGAAGGGCCGAAATCCCCGGGTGAAGGTGGTGGCCGTGGAGCCCGCCTCCTCCCCGGTGCTGAGCCGAGGAACCGCCGGGGCCCACGGGATCCAGGGAATCGGCGCGGGATTCGTGCCGGAAGTGCTGGATACCCGGGTTTACGACGAGGTCATGGCGGTGGCGGATGAAGACGCCTTTGCCGCAGGCAGGTGCATGGGCAGGAGCGAGGGCGTGCTGGTGGGCATCTCCTCCGGCGCGGCCGTGTGGGCCGCCGTCCAACTGGCGAAGCGCCCGGAGAACAAGGGCAGGACCATCGTGGCGCTGCTGCCGGATACCGGGGACCGGTATCTTTCCACGGCCATGTTCGCGGAATAGTATCCCGTGCATGAATCCTTGAGCAATCAGCCCTGGCTGTCCACCCAGCGCTGCGTTGTCGTCAGTGGACGATGCCCCGCATCGCCGCCTTCCTCCGCTTTGTCCTGACGCGGACATCAGGCACTGATTACTCGGGAATGCATGCACCAGTGAACTAGGTTTGCTCCGCCCCATCCTCCTTCCCGGAGATGACCACCCCGTCAAAGGCCATGTAAGGCAGCACGCTGCTGCCGTTCTCCACGGTCTCCCGGGAGATGGCCACCAGGCTGTTCAGGAGGTCTGCCAGATTGCCGCTGATCATGGTCTCGCTGACCGCCCCTCTGATTTCCCCATCCTCCACCAGGAAGCTGTTCTTGGCCACGCCGGAGAAATCCCCGTTGACGCTGGGATTGCCGCCGGAGAAGCGGCCCACGATGAGGCCTCTTTTGATGGATCTGACCATGTCCGCATAAGGGGTGTCCCCGCCCTCTGCAACCAGGGCGAAGGAAGAGTTCCCCGCGGGGGCGAAGCCGGACTTGTTGGCCACATACAGGGAGAGGCAGAAGGATTTCAGCACGCCGTCTTTGATGAGGTCGTAGTCTTTCGACCGGAAGCCGTCCTGGGTGAACCTCTCGCCGCAGACGATGCGGGAATCCCCGGGGCGCAGGGAGAGGGTGATGCGGCTGTCCGCCACGGATTGCCCCAGCTTATCCAGCCAGATGCTGGTCTTGTCCAGAATGCATCCGTCGGAGGCGAAGTTGCCGATGATGTTTCCCAGGAAGTCCGGCAGACTGCCGGGGGTCAGCAGGATGACGCCCTGGAATTTCCCCTCCACCGGCACGGTGGACAGCTGGGCCTCGGTGTCGGCCAGGTCCTTTTCCAGAGAGCCCAGCTCGATGAAGGGCCTGTCCAGCCTGTCGGTATAGATGTCGCTGCCGAAGAAGGAGGTGGCGGCGTCGCCCTCGTGGGCGGAGAACATCAGCGAGACGGCATAGGCCCCCTGGAAGGCCTCGAATTCCGTTCCGTTGGTATTGCGGTAGATTTTGTGCGTCTGGTCGTGGCTTACGATCATCTGCTCCATGAGGATCTTCGGGTGCCTCTCCCGGATGTCCCGCATCAGCTCCCTGGTGCGCTCAAAGAACAGGTCGATGTCGGGCTCGTAAGCGCCCTCCCGGAAAGTCTCGCTCTCCTGTGCGGGGGCGATGTCGTAGGCTTCATCGGCCACGCCGGACTCCGCGGACTTGAGGCAGTCCCGGACGGCGGCTTCTATGGCGCTGTCATCGAACTGGTTTGTGGAGGCAGAGCCTTTTTTCTGATCCTTGTATGCAGTGATGGACAGGCTGTGGCCAAAGAGGGTGCGGAACAGGGAGAACTCCCCGCCGTCCACGTTGAACTCATGGGTCTGGGTCTCCGTTACGGTGTACTGGGCTTTGTCCGCTTTTGCCTCCCGCAGGCGCTCGCCTGTCTTATGGGCAATCTCCCTGATGTCTTCCTGAATGCTTTTTTCCATATAAATGCTCCTATTCATTATCAACGACCTCCTATCATTACCTTGCAGCGCAGGGCGGGTCCGCCCATTCCCACGGGCATGGGCTGCTTCTTGCCGCAGAATCCGGAACTTGCCCATTCCATCGTATCCGATACCATGTCCACGGTCTTGAGCATGTCGAAGGCCACGCCGGAGATGGTGGTGTCCAGAAGGGCCCGGCCCAGCTTCCCCTTTTTGATTTCATAGCCCATGCTGACGCCGAACATGAATTCTCCCGTGGTGTCGGCCTGTCCGTTGGTGGTGTCCAGCAGGTAATAGCCGTCCTCCACGGAGGCGATGATGTCCTCCAGCTTATCCTTTCCCGGGAGCACCGCGGTATTGCGCATACGGATCAGCGGTTCATCGGAGAAACTCCAGGCCCTGGCATTGCCCTGGGGCTTCATGCCGAAGTGCTGGGCGCTCTCCCTGCTGTGCATATAGCCCTGGAGGATGCCGTTCTCGATCAATACCGCGTCCTCGGCGGGGGTGCCCTCGTCGTCCAGGTACACAGGCAGCGGCGTGGGCGCTCCGAAAGCGGTGTGGGCGAAGTCCACCAGTGTCACCAGGTCGGATGCCACACGCTTGTGGAGCGCAGGGCCCGCCACGGAGCCGCCCAGCACCAGATCCGCCTCCACTGTGTGCCCCACTGCCTCATGGGCCAGCATGCCGGAGAGGAAGCCGCCCAATACTACGGTCTTGCAGCCAGCCTGGGCATGGACGCCCTCCCGCTTGTGCATGAGCTTTTCATATAGGGCATCTATCTGGGGATAGAGCAGGGCCGGATCGGTGAAGTTCTCCGAAAAGATGCCGGAACCGCCCGCGGGATGGAAGAGCTCCAGGGGGCTGCCGGAGGCGGACTCTGCGCCCAGGACGATGTATACATGGCTCCTGGGGGCGCAGATATGCCCGTCACAGCCGTCCGAGGTACAGACAATCTTCTCCATGGAATCCTCGGAGACGACCACCGACCGGCTGGAGAGGTTCTTGTACTTCCCGGCGATGTAGGCGTCCAGGGCCTTTACGAATTCTATGTACTGCTTCTGGTCCGTGTCCTGGATGGCTCTGCCTGCGGGCACATCGCCGCAGGGGATGGCGGGCAGAGGCCCCTTGCCCCTGCCTACATGGCGGTCCATGAACAGGGCGTTCTCTACGGCGGCCCTCAGCACCGTCTCCGCGGCGCTGCCGGAGCATTCCGCCATGGAAGAGAAGCCGTATACGCCGTTTTGGTAGACCCTGGCGCTGATGCCGCAGCTCTCTGCGCGTTCATTTCCGGTGAGGTTGCCCTGCACCAGGCTGACCCGGCGCCTGCGGCTCTTCTGCTCTCTCAGCTCGGTGTGGGCACCGGTGGGAAAGAGGGATTTCTTGTCTGAGACATGATTTTCTAGCACTTTTGTTTCCTCCGTTTTTGATTGTGATATAGGCATTATAGCAGATATAGGGAATGTTTGGAGGATTCGAAAGAAAAATTAAGAAATAAAGAATGTTTTTTCAAAAAATATGACAGGAAGCTCTATGA
>CAMQOJ010000505.1 GCA_947003375.1 uncultured Lachnospiraceae bacterium | reverse complement strand
CAGGCCGTACCATCGAGCTGCCGATTAAGTCGAATTTCCGTGAAGGACTGGACGTTCTGGAGTATTTCATGTCCGCCCACGGTGCCCGCAAGGGTCTGTCCGACACGGCGCTGCGCACCGCCGACTCCGGTTACCTGACCAGGCGAATGGTGGACGTGTCCCAGGAGCTGAGCATCCGGGAGGTGGACTGCAGCGAGGACAGGACGGAGATTCCGGGCATGACGGTGAAGGCCTTCATGGACGGCAAGGAGACCATCGAGGGCCTGAAGGACAGGATCACGGGGAGATATTCCTGTGAGGACATTTACGATAAGGACGGGGAGCTGATCGTCAAGCATAACCACATGATCACTCCCGGCCGCGCGGCCAGGATCCTGAGCACAGGGGTGGACGAGAAGGGAGAGCCCATCGAGGCGATCAAGATCCGTACCATCCTCACCTGCCGCTCCCATGTGGGCATCTGCGCGAAATGCTACGGCGCCAACATGGCCACGGGCGAGCCCGTGCAGGTGGGCGAAGCGGTAGGCATCATCGCCGCCCAGTCCATCGGTGAGCCCGGAACCCAGCTTACCATGCGTACCTTCCACACCGGCGGCGTGGCGGGCGACGATATCACACAGGGTCTTCCCCGTGTAGAGGAGCTGTTCGAGGCCAGAAAGCCCAAGGGCCTTGCGATTATCGCGGAATTCGGCGGCAAGGCGGAGCTGCGGGACACCAAGAAGAAGCGCGAGGTGGTCATCACCAATGACGAGACCGGCGAGAGCAAGGCATACCTGATTCCCTACGGCTCCCGCATCAAGGTGCTGGACGGCCAGGTGCTGGAGGCCGGAGACGAGCTGACGGAAGGAAGCGTGAACCCCCACGACCTGCTGAAGATCAAGGGCATCCGCGCCGTGCAGGATTATATGCTGCGGGAGGTACAGAGGGTGTACCGCTTACAGGGCGTGGACATCGCGGATAAGCACATCGAGGTCATCGTGCGCCAGATGCTGAAGAAGGTGCGCATCGAGAACAGCGGGGACACGGATTTCCTGCCGGGGACGCTGGTGGACGTGCTGGAATACGAGGACATGAACGAATCCCTCTACTCGGAGGGCAAGGAGCTGGCGGAGGGAAAGCAGGTGCTGTTAGGCATCACCAAGGCCGCTCTGGCCACCAATTCCTTCCTGTCGGCCGCATCCTTCCAGGAGACCACCAAGGTGCTGACAGAGGCTGCCATCAAGGGCAAGATAGACAATCTGATCGGCCTGAAGGAGAACGTCATCATCGGTAAGCTGATTCCCGTGGGAACCGGCATGAAGCGCTACCGCAACACGAGGCTGAACACAGACGAGCTGGAGACCATCTCCTTTGACGAGCTGGGGGACGAGGAATTCAACGAAGCCGTGGACGGTGAGGGATTCGACGATATGCCGGAGGAGTCCATGGAGGACGGGGATATCGAAGAGACTGACCAGGCGGAGGACGACTTCTCAGATGAGACGGAGGAGGCGGAGGATGCCGCGTATGAGGAGGAGGACTCCGCATATGAGGAAGAGGATATAGAGGACGGCGAGGATGAGGAAGGGTACGAAGAGGACATGGAGGACTCTGTGGAAGAGGACGACATGACCGAAGAAGACCAATAGAGCCGGACAGAACCGAAGAGAGGGAACGCGGCCGTGGCCAAAGGCTGAATGACGCGGACATGCGGTTTTCAAGGATAGGGCAAACGGCGAAGCGATAAGGCAGGAGGGTGCGGCGAACGAGACGGCACCCTCTTGCCATATGGTAGTGATAGAGTGAATGCCTGCCAAGGGCGGGGTGCCCGCCGGAGCCGGGCGGAGAGGGATAGAACATGAAGATATTTGTGACGGGAGTGAGAGGACAACTGGGCCACGATGTGGTGGAGGAGCTGGAGAAGCGCGGCATCGAGGCCGTGGGCGTGGACATTCAGGAGATGGACATCACCGATGCGGGCAGCGTAGACAGGGTCATCAAAGCGGCAGCCCCAGACACGGTGATCCACTGCGCCGCCTACACGGCGGTGGACGCGGCGGAGGAGAATGAAGAGGCCTGCCGCAAGGTGAACGCGGAGGGCCCCCGCAACATCGCCAGGGTGTGCAGGGAGCTGGATATCCCCATGCTCTACATCAGCTCGGACTACGTGTTCGACGGCAAGGGCAGTTCGGGATGGAAGCCGGATGACGTCTGCAATCCACAGAGCGTATACGGATTGACGAAATATGAGGGAGAACTGGCGGTGAAGGAGCTCCTGGACAAGTATTTCATCGTCCGCATCACATGGACCTTCGGCGTCAACGGCAAGAATTTCGTGAAGACCATGCTGAACCTGTCCAAGAACCACGACACCATCCGGGTGGTGAACGACCAGTTCGGATCGCCCTCCTACACCTACGACCTGGCGAAGCTCCTGGTGGACATGGTGCTCACGGACAGATACGGCATCTACCACGCCACCAATGAGGGTATCTGCTCCTGGTATGACTTCGCCTGCGCCATCTTCAGGGAGGCGGGCATCGAGATGAACGTGGTGCCCGTGACCACGGAGGAGTACGGGGCGAAGGCAAAGCGCCCGGCCAACAGCCGGATGGACAAGGAGAAGCTGGTGGAGAACGGATTCCACCGCCTGCCCACCTGGCAGGACGCGCTGGCAAGATACATCAGGGCTTTGCGGGAGGAAGGGTTTTTCGAGGAGAAATAAAGTGAAGTGTTTCACGCACACTTTCAGATTCCAGATTCTGTCCTTGTTACGCAGTTGGACGAGTGGCTGGCCGGGCAATAAGGAGAGGCTATGGACGCTGGCTTCTGACATAAAGTGATAAAGGCTATTGTTGTGTAGAAATGATATGCAACAGTAGCCTTTATTTATAGCGGTTTACATAGAGGGAATTTATCATAAATATATTGACATGTGGTTCTACAAGATGTAACATGAAAATACTACAACTTGTAGAACGAAAAGCGACAAGTAAAAAAATAAAACTATATGTACAGGTTATGCAGTCCGGTTTCATGGCAAGTGAAACCGTTAAGCAGTATAAGTTATTGGAAAGTCATATATGGAGGGGCGATTATGAAGCCAAAGACTTTGAAAATTCTTTTATTGATTCAGTCCGTTGCAATGGTATTAGTCTTGGGGTGGCTTTGCTTAGAGATTATAATAAGTAGTGAGAGAACAACATTAATATGTGAAAATTCGCCGGATGGGGCTTATACGTTACTCGTTCACAAAAGTTCAAAGATTCTTTTATTTCATCCGATTGACCATATTCAGGTGGTGCTTTGTGATAATGATTCTGTAGGTTATAAAGCGTTCGATGTTGATATTTCTGATTTTGCCAGATGTGAGATTGAATGGGAGGAAGATGGTGTCCGGATAGTTTTGCATGGGCCAGAAGCTCTATACTATACCTTACCATTTAGAGT
>CAMQOJ010000504.1 GCA_947003375.1 uncultured Lachnospiraceae bacterium | reverse complement strand
CTGTCATCCCTGCACTCCGCCATCAGTACGATGCCTCCCGCCGGAAGCGCTGTATCCTTCCTGTTCTGCTCCGCAGCAGCCACAGGAATCTCAACCTGAAAACGGCTTCCTTCTCCCTCACGGCTTTCCACGGTGATCTCCCCGCCCATGCGTTCCACCAGATTCTTGACGATGGCCATCCCCAGACCGGTACCCTCAATCTTGCTGATAGTGGTATTACGCACCCTCTCAAAGGGAATGAAAATCTTTTTCAGAAACTCCTGGCTCATGCCTATTCCGTTGTCTTCACATATAAAATCAAGGACCATCCTACGGGTACCCGGGAAGTTTTTTTCTTCTTTCCCACTCTCCTGCGTGCCGGCCTCCGGAACGGTGCTTCCCTCTTCCGCGGCCAGATGCTGGCCCAGCCGCACCCGGATTTCACCGCCTTCCGGCGTATATTTCACCGCATTTCCCACAATATTGACCAGAATCTGCCGCAGCCGCAGCGGGTCTCCCATCAGGTTTTCCTCAAGGATATGCCCTATCTCCAACCAAAGCTTCTGCTTCTTCTGCACTGCCTGAGGCCGGATTATGACAGCAATGTCATGTACCAGATCCGGCAATGAAAAAGGCTCTTCATTCAGCGTCAGACGCCCGCTGTCGATGCGGGACATATCCAGCACATCGTTCACCAGACTCATCAGATGCGCGGATGCCGTCTTTATCTTCATGAGGCAGTCCTGTACCCTTGGCTTTTCATCTATGTGGGTCAGGCCGATGGATGTCATACCTATGATGGCGTTCATGGGCGTCCGGATATCATGGGACATATTGGAGAGGAAACTGCTCTTCGCAAGATTCGCCGCTTCCGCCGCTCTCAGAGCCTCCTCCAGCGCCGCATTCATATGTTCCGGTTCCGCAATGCGCAGCCGCCTGTTGTCCGCAGTATCCAGAATCCACAGTTCATGCCCGTCATCCAACGGTACCATACTGACTTCCAGGCCCTTTACAGCCTCTTCCGGCTCGGCAGACCTCAGTCTCTCGGCAGAATACCCTGACAATTCACATGCAATGCTGTCTGCATACTGAATATGCGTCTGGCCGTCAGGCTGCCGCTCCACCACAAGATACCCCATTTTCCCGCAGGCGAATTCTTTTTTCGCTTTGTGCTCCCTGTTCTCCACATTTTCCATATTCCTGACTCCATTTCCCGTGACCTTCAGATGCCTCACCTGATATCCAAAAACCATATCAGAACCACCCGCCCTTCCGCAGGCCCGCTTTTCATGGCTCCGGAAAGCACAGGACTATCATCAAACATTATTTCAACTGTCCGAAATGTACGGCAATAAAAGTATAAGCACAGGCTGAAGCATTCATGATCAGATATGGTAAAATCCTTCCGCCCCGCCGCGAATTACCTTATCCAGTGTCCGGTACAGCTTATCTACCTCCACAGGCTTGGACAGATGCCCGTTCATACCGCATTCCACAGATTTCTTCAGATCATCGTCAAAGGCATTGGCAGACATGGCCACAATGGGTATGGTATGGCAGTCCTCCCGCTCCATGCTCCGAATCCTGCGGGTTGCCTCCAGTCCGTCCATCACGGGCATCAGAATATCCATCAATATCACATCATAGGTACCAGGCTCCGTAGTACGGATGCGCTCTACAGCCTGTGTGCCGTCATGGACACAGTCCACCGTGAAATTACGCTCCTCCAGAAGACATTGTGCGATTTCGGCATTAATCTCATTATCCTCCACCACCAGGATACGATATCCGTCAAAGAAAACTTCTTCCTCCCGCACTTCCTCTTCCATATCCTCTCCCAGCTGCAGCGGAATCCTGAAATAAAAAGTACTTCCCTTCCCCGGCTCGCTCTCCAGACGGATATTGCTGCCCATCATCTGAACCAGGCGGCTGCTGATAGACAGCCCCAGGCCTGTTCCCTGCTGCCTGGAAGGATTCCTGTCGGCGGCCTGTTCGAAGGAACGGAATACCCTGTCCTGATCCTCTTTTGCTATGCCGATTCCGCTGTCATGTACCGCAAATAACACTGTCACTGTCTCCGCTGCGTCCGTCGGCGCGCTTTCCTCCGCCGGGCTTTCTTCCTTCACCTCCAGAATAATCCGCCCCTTTTCCGGGGTAAACTTCACTGCATTACCCAACAGATTGATCAGCACCTGGCTGATGCGCATCTTATCGGCCAGGAAAGTGCTGTGCGACAGCTGCATATCCTGCACAAAATCTATTTCCTTAGCCGCTGCCTGAGTGGTAACCAGTTCCTTTATGGTATCCAGCATCTCATATATATTGAAAGAAACCGGCTCCAGTTTCATCTTGCCGCTCTCTATCTTGGACATATCCAGAATATCATTGATCAGTCCCAACAGGTAATCGGAAGAAGACTGTATTTTCTGCAGGCAGTCCAGAATCCTTTCCTGGCTCTGGCCCTGCTGCAGCGCAATAGCCGTCATACCGATGATACCGTTCATGGGAGTACGGATTTCATGGCTCATACGGGACAGAAACTCCGACTTGGCCTTGCTGGCAATATCATGCTGCACCTGATTCAGCTGCGCCTGTATCACCTGTCCAAGCTCCGCCAGATCATGATAAGCTTCCTGATTTTCCAGAAGCTGCGGCGCAACGCCGAGAATGCAGATATTTCCCATATAACTTCCGTTGTCGTACATGGGCAGCATGATACCCTGCTGCCCCGGTGCCAGACTCAGAAAGCACTGTAGCACCTTCCGCCCGCTGTCCTGAGGCGAAACATACTTCACCTCATCCTGTCCCAGCCAGCAGAAAAACTCTTCCCGTTCTTCCTCTCTGTACTTCCTGACACACTCCCCGATAGCTTCTCCGTTCCGATGCCACTGATATTCCAGATAATTGGAATTGAAATCCCCCCTGAGCACAGTGACCAGCACATCGCCGGCCTCATAAAACCTGCCGATTTTACGGGTCATCAGCACCATCTGCGCCGAAAAATCGGCCCCCTTGCCAAACAGGTTCAGCGCTATGGAAACCAAAGCGACATTTTCTCCGTAGTCGATGCTGATGATCTCGCGTCCCTGTAAAGGGGGAAGCGCTTTCTCCTTTATGCCGGGAATATCCTGGTAGAAGACATATGCCTTCGTCATACCGGGATTCACAAAGCTGCGTGCCAGCCTGGCCATACAGATCAGCTTACCGGCACCCGTTTCTTTCCTCCCGCAGACCAGTCCCGCCTGCACCTCCACGGTGAACAGCTCCCTGTCAAAGCCCGCCGCAATTTTCTCCAACAGATTTTCTATGAATTCTGTCGCCTCTTCCCTGGACAGTTTTTCCAGCCACAGGATAAAATCGTCCCCATCCAGCCGGAAAGCCACAGGCTGTACATTTCGCCGCTCCCTGAGTTCCTGGCAGCTGCCGCGAATCAGGCACCCGATTTCCTCCAG
>CAMQOJ010000503.1 GCA_947003375.1 uncultured Lachnospiraceae bacterium | reverse complement strand
GCAGGCTCGTGGTGGTGGGCCGGGGCCCCTGCGCGCCAGCGCCTACTATCATAGGGTTTTTTCCCCCCATTTTCATCATCCTCACATTCTGCTTTCCCGCTCTGTCGGCCTGCGCCGAACCATACCTCCCGGGCCCTCACGCCACAATTTCCCGGGCCTGCCAGCGCACAACCGGCCTGCTGCGCCCGGGAGCCGGATCCGCGAATCCCGCTTTTCCTCAGCGCGGCCGCACTTCTATAGCATCGAGCTTGCACAGCTTCGCGCACAGCCCGCAGCCGTTGCACATGGTCTCGTCGATGGATATGGTTCCGTCCTCATTCTTCGTCAGCGCAGGACAGCCGGGCCGCAGACAGGCGCCGCATTTCCTGCACTTCTCCGGAATGGGGACGCACTTATTCGGGAAGGTGACCCCTTTGAGCAGCACGCAGGGCGCTTTGGTGACGATCACGGATACCGCGTCCCGCTTCGTCTCCCGCCGGAAGGCCTCCTCCAGCCCCTCCAGGTCGAAGGCGCTGATCTCATACACATGTTCGATGCCAAGGGAGCGGCACAGGCTCATGATGTCGATGGCCGGGACCACCTCTCCCTTCAGGGTCTTCCCCGTGGCGGCATGGTCCTGATGGCCTGTCATGCCGGTGGTGGAATTGTCCAGGATCACCACCGTGCCGCAGGACTGGTTGTAGACCATGTTCATCAGGGAGTTGATGCCTGTGTGCATGAACGTAGAATCCCCGATGACGGCCACCCAGTCGCGGATGTATTCCTTCCCCCTGGCCTTCTCCATGCCGTGGAGGGTGCTGATGCTGGAGCCCATGCAGATGGTGGTGTCCACCACGCTCAGAGGGGCAACCGCCCCCAGGGTATAGCAGCCGATGTCTCCGGCAGCGTGTATCTTTAAACGGTTCAGCACGGAGTATACGCTCCTGTGGGGACAGCCCGGGCAGAGGATGGGCGGCCTGGCCGGGACACTTGCCGGGGCCATGGGGCGCTGTCCGGACATCCCCGATTCGGGAGCGGTCTCCCCGGATGCCGCTTTTTCGGAGGCCGCCCCAGACACCACCTGTCCCGCCGCACCGGAATCGGACCGGCTTCTGCACTCCGGCACCCGCTGTCTGATCATATTTGCGCTGTACTCTCCCTGGACCGTGAAAATCTCCTTGCCCACGGCTTTCAGAATGCCCCAGGATTTCACCTGCTCCTCGATCACAGGCTCCAGCTCCTCGAATATGTACAGCTTCTCCACCTTTGAGGCGAATTCCTCGATCAGCTTCCTGGGCAGGGGATGTACCAGGCCCAGTTTCAGCACGCTCGCCTCGGGCATGGCCTCCCGTACATACTGATACGGAATTCCGCTTGTGATGAATCCCACGGCCGTGTCCCTGTACTCCGCCCGGTTCACGGACATGGCACAGGCGTCCTCCGCCAGCTTCTTCATCCGCGCCTCCACCACTACATGGCGCTTGATGGCATTGCCCGGCATCATGACGTATTTCGCGGTATTCCTCTCATAGGGAACGCACTCCTTCTCCCTGCGCTCCTCCAGCTCCACGATGCCCTGGGAGTGGGAAAGCCTGGTGGTGGAGCGCACCATCACAGGCGTATCGTAGGCTTCGCTCAAGTCGAAGGCCAATTTCGTGAAAGCTTTCGCCTCGGCGCTGTCCGAGGGCTCCAGCACGGGGATCATGGCCGCCCTGGCCACCATCCGGCTGTCCTGCTCGTTCTGGGAGCTGTACATGCCCGGGTCGTCCGCCGCCACTACCACCATGCCGCCTCCCACGCCCGCGTAGGCAGCCGTGAACAGCGGATCCGCCGCCACGTTCACCCCCACATGCTTCATGGAGCACATGGACCTGGCTCCGGCGATGGAGGCGCCGATGGCCACCTCCGCCGCCACCTTCTCATTGGGGGACCACTCCGCGTAGACCTCCTCGTATTTCGCGATTGCCTCGCTGATCTCCGTGCTGGGCGTGCCCGGATAGGCCGCGGACACCTTCACCCCCGCCTCGTAGGCTCCTCTCGCTATGGCCTCATTGCCTAGCAGTATCTTCTTCTCTGACACGTTCTCTCCTCCTGCCTTCTTCCTTCTGCCATGCCGATTCCTTTGTTTTCTTTGCTTTTAACATTATACCTAAATACTGTCTGTAACACAACTATAATTTTATGCCGGGCGCCAATTAGATTTACGGCCATGACAATAACAAAGCCACTGTCATGACAGTGGCTTTGAAACTCAATCTAATCTTCCGTGACTCCCCTGTTCATTGCAAATAAAGTACGGAACTTGTCCATTCAGCATCCGAACAGCTTAAGCACCGCAAGCGAATTGCCCAGCTGCTCTTCCGAGATTCCATTATTCAGCAATGCAGTCCTGCATTTTTCGTAAATCGTTTTATTATCCAGAGCGAGCTGATGCAATTTTTCATCATCAATTATCGAAAAAGCTTTCTCATCCAACGCAAGATTTGGAAGCACCTCTGTCCCGACCGCATAATGACAGGGCGTAAAGCCGTAATATGCGGCAATCTCCCTCCCGTCCATTTTGTCTTCAGTTAATCCGTATTTATAATCAGTGTGAGAATCAAGGTCAATCAAATACCCCGCTGCAAGCAACGGGGTATCAAGCTTGCAACGCTGCAGAGCAGCGGGGTATTTGACCCTCGCGGCATTCGCCAACTGGCCGTGCAAGCACGGCCGCTTGGCTCATTGCTCGCGGGAATAAACTGAAAACCGGCGGTATCGTCGTAGAAAAAATTGCTTTTCGTATTGAAATCTATCAAAATATCGTTATCCAGTAGAACGATAATGTCCCTTATGAATTTGTCAAAGTGTTTTTGCGGTACTTTGGATATTGCATTCGTTCTGGAAATAACATATTCTTTCGCATCAGTATCGCTTGAAAGATATGCAAGATGAGGTTTACCGACATAAAGTTCTTTCATAATCGAATCGTCGTAAAGCTCCTCGCCTTTCGCCCGCGACTGGATGATATAGCCATTTCCGTTTTCGCTGTTTGGCTCCACACAATACCCAAGTATAGGGACGACCCCAACACCTTGCTCTTTCAACTCCATAAGAGTCTTGATCAATTCGTCAAAATAGGCAAGGTCATCATCGCGCGTCGTAACATTCCTGAGCTTGATTTTAGACACAGTCAATACCGCATATTCGCCTATCAAATATGCCTGCCTGTCAACGCCGCGTTTTGCGGCTTCCATTTCTTTCATTTGGGCCAACAGCCCCCTTGCCGTTTCGGGCTGGATATAAAAATATTTTTCTTCCATATATAAATTATACCTTTCAATCAATCACACACTATGCCATGTTGTATATTTTACAGTTTCCTTTTATAAATAAGTTAGTACGCAGCATACGCCGACGCCGCTTCCGATGCAGCAGCAAGTAGATGCCCTTTACGCACTTCATGCTTATTCC
>CAMQOJ010000502.1 GCA_947003375.1 uncultured Lachnospiraceae bacterium | reverse complement strand
CTGCCTGCGGTTGTAGCAGAAGTCGATGTCGATATCGGGCATGGACACCCGCTCCAGACGCTTGCACATGTCGATCAGGTGGCGCACCTGCTCGTCCTCCTGATAGGCCTTGCGCAGCTCCGGGTTCTTCTCCAGGGCTTTGTCGATGGTGATGTTCAGCTCGGCCGGTATCATCTTGGCGATGGAGTCCACGAAGGCATAGGGCAGGTCCATGACCCGGCCCACGTCCCGGATGACTCCCTTGGCCGCCAGCGTACCGAAAGTGACGATCTGCACCACCTTGTCGGAGCCGTACTTCCTGTCCACATAGTCGATGACCTCCTGCCTGCGGTTGTAGCAGAAGTCGATGTCGATATCGGGCATGGACACCCGCTCCGGGTTCAGGAACCGCTCGAAGAGCAGGTTGTACCGGATGGGCTCGATGTTGGTGATCTTCAGGCAGTAGGACACCATGCTCCCCGCGGCGGAGCCTCTGCCCGGCCCTACGGGGATGCCGTTGCTCCTGGCATAGTTGATGAAATCCCACACGATCAGGAAGTAGTCCACATACCCCATGCGGCGGATGACGTCAAGTTCATAGTCAAGCCGTTCCTGCAGGGTCTGTCCCGTGTCCCCGGCGGGCTGTGCCCCGTCCCCGTAGCGCTCCGCCAACCCGTCGCCGCACAGCTTGTTAAGATAGCTCCAGGAATCGTAGCCTTCCGGCACCTGGAAATGGGGGAGCTTGGTGACTCCGAATTCTATCTCCACATGGCAGCGGTCCGCGATGCGCTGGGTGTTCTCCAGTGCTTCCCAGGCATAGGGGAACAGGGCCTTCATCTCCTCCTCGCTCTTGACGAAATACTGGCCCCCCTCGTAGCGCAGCCTGTCCTCGTCCGCCAGCTTCTTGTTGGTCTGGAGGCACAGGAGGATGTCGTGGGAGTCCGCGTCCTTCTCGTAGGTGTAGTGGACATCGTTGGTGGCCACCAGGGGGATGTCCAGCTCCTTGCTCATCTTTAAAAGCTCCGTGTTCACCAGGCGCTGCTGGGGAAGGCCGTGGTCCTGGAGCTCCAGAAAGTAATTGCCCTTGCCGAAGCATTCCTCGTATCTGCGGGCCGCCTTTCTGGCCTCCTCCGGCAGGTTCTTCACGATATTCCGTTGCACTTCCCCCGCCAGGCAGGCGGACAGGGCGATCAGCCCCTCGTGGTAGCGGTTCAGGACTTCCATGTCCACACGGGGGCGGTAGTAGTAGCCCTCGGTGAAGCCTTTGCTGACGATCTTCATCAGGTTGGCGTAGCCGGTGTTGTTCTCCGCCAGTAAGACGAGGTGGTAGTACCTGTCCTCGCCGCCGGTGGTCTCCTTGTCGAAGCGGGAGTTCGGGGCCACATAGACCTCGCAGCCGATGACGGGGTTGATGCCTGCCTCCCTGGCGGCCCGGTAGAAGTCGATGACGCCGTACATGACGCCGTGATCCGTGATGGCGGCGCTGTCCATTCCCAGCTCTTTTACACGGGAGACGTATTCTTTGATTTTATTGGAGCCGTCCAGGAGGGAGTATTCCGTGTGGACGTGAAGGTGTGCGAATGCCATGTGGGCCTCCTTTGTGTTCTTATCGCTTTTCCAGTCTCTCTATCGCGCAGCTATGGCGCTTATTGGCATCGTCCCTGTCATAATTTATGCCCACTGCCAATATCTCGCCCGCATATCCTTCCAGCGCCTGGGTGTAATGCCTGTCCTTTATCTGCTGTATGGCCGCATTGACTGTCTTGTCATATTTCAGCTCTATGACAAGGGCAGGTTTATTTGCAGAGGGCAATGGCAGGAATACTACATCTGCGTAGCCTTTGCCTGACGGCAACTCCCTGATGAGCCTGTAGTCCTTCCTGGCGCTGTAATACGCAAGCCCAATGGCACATGCAAGTGAATTTTCATCATTGTAGGTCAAAATAGAAGAGGCTTCCGTATGTGCCTGGTCAAGCCCTCTGGCCACGCTGTCCGCATCGCCGTCCAGCGTAGCCTTCAGTAGGTCATCCGATGCCTTCAATATCCGCATGACCTCCGGCCAGCCGCTGACACTCATGGCGTTCTCGAACTCTCCCACAATCTCCTTGTTGGGGATAAATGCCTCTTCCTTCTCGGAATCATAGGCCAGGTACCCCAGGTGAATCAGCAGCGTGAGCACGTCATCCTTGGTCCTGAGATTCCGCATGTCGTTCTGGAAGCTCCGTGTGTTGATCCTGACGCATCCGCCTCCCAGCATCCGCACGATATCCGCCCGGAGCCCTTCGAAGTCCATATCCATATAAATTTTCAGCGCCTCGTAGGTTTCCGTCGCCGTCCAGTAATTGGAAAACTCCCCGCAGCTCATAGCCTCTACCACGGACTTCGGATTGTATACATGCTGATATTTCCTGAATTTATATCCGTCATACCAACTGCTGGCTTCCGCAAAGTCCATGCCGAAACGCTGGCACAGAGCCTTCACTTCCTCTTCCGTAAAGCCGGTATACTCCTCGAAATTTCTCTGGTTCGTCATGGAATATTCCCGGAACATGTTCAGGGCCGAATGCAGGCCGTACTTTTTTACGGGCAGGATGCCTGTCATATAGGCAAGGGCGACATACTGCTGATCCTTCAGAAGATTCCGCAAGAAGTCCAGGTATTGCCTCTGCAGCGCTTCCGACTCCTGCCGTTCCCGCATGATACAATCCCACTCATCTATCAGGAATATGAACTGCTTGTCCGTCTTCACGTAAATTTTACGAAGCGCAGCAGCAAGTCCCATCTCCCGTCCCCGCAGGATTTCCTCATACTCCTCGGACAGTTCTTCCAGCACTTCCTGTTCCAGGTATTCCGTCGCCTTTCCGGGCGCAGCCTCAATCAGGAACTGCTGCATGTTCAGATAAATCACATCATAACGGTTCAGATGCTTGGAAAAAGATTCCTGCCCTGCTATCTTCAGTCCCGCGAAGAGCTCCCTGGAGTCGCAGCCCCTGCCGTAATAGGCAGCAAGCATTTCAAGCGCCATGGACTTTCCGAAGCGCCTGGGCCTGCTGACACAGATATATTTTTCTTTTGTGCTAAGCAGCTCATTGGTACATGCAAGCAATCCTGTCTTATCCACATAAATCTCAGACCGAACCGATTCCCAAAAGCCTCTGTTACCTGGATTCAGATAAATTCCCATAAGCCCTGCTTTCGCCTTTCATTGATTTGCTGTTGCGTCCCCTTTTCCAATGAAACCATTCTAACATAAAAGCGGCGTCAATTCAATTGGGACTTAAACTGCCAAAATCATCCCATTCCTCCCGGCCTTTTACTGGTTCATTGCATTCCGCTTATGAGATAATCACGACATATTCCGTTTCCGTCACCTGAATTTTGTTTCCATAATGTATACTGCGCACCGGTTAAATTTGCAGTGCAACCCGACTGCAGACCGCCAGCCAAGTGCTTTCCC
>CAMQOJ010000501.1 GCA_947003375.1 uncultured Lachnospiraceae bacterium | reverse complement strand
CCACCTTCAGATATCTGGGCTCTCTGGGGTTGATTTCTATCTTCTCCCGGATATGGCGTATGTGCACGGCCACCGTATTGTCCGCCCCGATAGCGTCCTCGTTCCAGATGCTCTCATAAATCTGGTCGATGGAGAATACCCTGCCCTGATTCTTCATCAAAAGCAGCAGGATATTGTACTCTATCGGCGTCATCTTCACAGGCTCTCCGTCCACCATGACCTGCTTGGTATCGTCATTGATGACCAGGCCCCCCACCTGGTATACAGATTTGCTCTCCGCGCTCAGGCTCCCCAGAGAGGTGTATCGGCGCAGGTTGGACTTGACCCTGGCCACCAGTTCCAGCGGGTTGAAGGGCTTGGTGATATAATCGTCCGCGCCGATGTTCAGGCCCAGTATCTTGTCCGTATCCTCCGACTTGGCGGACAGCATGATGATAGGGATGCTGCTGTACTCCCGAATCTTCAGGGTGGCGCGGATGCCGTCCAGCTTCGGCATCATGACATCCATGACCAACAGATGGATTTCCTCCTTTTTCAGCAGATCGATGGCCTGCTTCCCGTCATAGGCCTTGAAGATGCTATGCCCGTCCTGACTTAAATAAATCTCTATCGCGTCCACGATTTCCCGGTCGTCGTCACACACAAGTATATTCGCCATATTTCCTCACTCCGTCTTCCTGTATATCCATAATTATGATTAAAGCAAATCTTTTTTAAAGCTTCCCTGCGAAATATATGAATGTTTTCTTAATCTTTCAGCACCAGGAACGCGGCCAGGCTTCCCCTTCTGCCGCCGCTGGCCCTGTGGGAGAACAGGTACTGGCTGTTGTGGCAGGTGCAGATGTCCGTCACGGCTATGTGCGATGGCAGGAGCCCTGCCTGTCTAAGAATCAGCTCATTGGCCAGCCACAGATCCAGCTGGTGCTTCCCGGGCTCCTTTCCGGGCGTTGCCACCCGATCCCCAAGCATCCGGATGAACTGTACCGCCACATCCTCGCTGACCTCATAACAGTCCCGGCAGATGGACGGCCCAATGGCCGCATACAGCTCCTCCGGTCTGCTCCCAAACTGCGCTTCCATGGTCTCCACCATACGCTCCCCCATTCTGCCCACGGTGCCGCGCCACCCAGAATGGGCCAGCCCGATAGCATGGTGTATGGGATCCACGAAGTAAAGCGGCACACAGTCCGCGTAGAAGGTGTTCAGCACCAGGCCAGGCTCGTCCGTCACCATCCCGTCCACGTCCGCATAATCCCGGGTACACAGGATTCCCTTGCCCTTATCCGCCCGGGTCATGCGGCGGATGTTGGTGGTATGTGTCTGGTGGGATGCCACCATGTCCGCCACCTGGCAGTCCAGCACCCTGGCAATGCGCCTGTAGTTTTCCAGCACGTTCTCTCGATTTTCGTCCCGTTCCACACTGAAGTTCATGGTAGCGCATTCTCCTCTGCTCACTCCCCCTATACGGGTACTGAACAGATGGCCAATGATTCCTGTGCGCTCCAGCAGCGGGAATGTCAGATATTCCAGAGACTCTCCATCCTCCGTCAGCACACGGTTCTGCCGCACCGCCTGCGCTTCCTGACCCGTAGACGCTCCTCGCCCCGCCTGTCCTCTTTTTTCCGTCCGCCGTATCCCAAACATGGACCTGTTACCTCCCATCAATATCCCCGTGCATAAATATGCGGGAAAGCGTTCTGTATCCACTGTATCTCACTGCCCTGAATGCCTACCACGTCATACCTGACGCCTGTCTCATCCCCCAGTCCGCGGGCATATCTGTAATAATCCGCCACCCTGCATATCCGGCGCTGCTTGCGGTGGTCTACGGCTTCCAGTGCATAGCCCTTTTCGGCGGCGCTGCGGTACTTCACCTCCACGAACACCAGATATCCCTGATGGCGGCCAATCAGGTCGATTTCTCCCTGCTTGCAGCGGAAATTGGCCTCCAGTATACGCATTCCCTTCTCTGTCAGGTACTGTGCCGCCAGCCTCTCCCCATTCAATCCCACCTTGCGCTTATTCAAACATGCTACCTCTTTATCTTCCCCTTAATCTTGTCCATAGAGTCCACGAACACCAGTATCTCCGCCACCACCTCGTAGAGCTCCGGCGGTATCATGTCTCCGATATCCAGACGGGACAGGGTGTCTGCCAGCTTGTCGTCCCGGTGGATGGGCACATCGCTCTCTCTGGCCTTTTCGATGATCTTCTCCGCAAGGATGCCCCGGCCGCTGGCGATGACCCTGGGAGCCGCGTCCGAGGGGTCGTATTCCAGCGCGATGGCCTGCTTCAGCTTTTCGTCCTTCTCTCTCTTTCCGTCCATATCCCCACCCCCCTTGTATCGCTGCAAGTCCGGAAGAATGTTAGATTTTCTTTTCGCTTTAAGTGCGCACGTCAAAGGCGTATCTGGAGAGCATCACGCCACGCTCCTGCTTCAGAAGCGGCTCCAGCCCGCCCTTCGTCGCGGCCCCGCTTGCTTTCTCCTCCCTGACGGCCATGGAATAGCTGCAGTCATATCCGCGCTTTCGCAGGCGCTCTGTCAGGATATCCATATGGGCCGCCATGAAATCTATCATCTCGTCGTCCCGCAGATAGAATTTGGTACTCACCTTGCTGTTCTGCATGGCCACATACACGTCCACAGGCCCCAGATTCTCCATGTCCAGATGCAGCAGGGCGCTGACGTTCCCATCCTTCCTGGCCAGGTTCTTCTTGTTGGTATAGACGTACAAATCTCCGTGGGCATCCCGCTGCTGCAGATGCAGGGGAAGCTGCACATAGCTATACATCTGGTTGAGCTGTTGCAGGAAATCCACGTTCTGGGACAGGGAGGCGGTGGCGCGGAAAGCCTCGCTGCCGCCCTGGCCCGCGTTTTCCAGCGCGCTGGTCAGGCCCCTCAGCTGCCTGTCAAGCCTCCTGTACAGCTCCTCCACCCTGCCGGGAACGGCCAGCTCCTCCGGCCGCAGCATCCATCCCGCCTTGAGCCCGCCGGCGATGAATGCCCTGAAATTCTCCCCGGAGAACAGCCTCTCCAGCGCCTGCATGGCCCTGGATGAGGTCCTTGCGCCCTCGGCCACCATGGCCAGCCTGGAAAAGAGCTGGAAAGCCTCTGTCTGTCCGCCCGCAAACTGCTGAATCTGGCTGCGAAGCTGCGAGGCCTCCTCCGGGGGCAGGCGTAGGCTGTCCACCAGCTCCATGGCCTCCTGGGCCACGGCTGCCCGCAGGCTGCCCTGTATGCCGTCCACCGGCGGCTCGCCCCTGCTTCCAATCTGGGCCTCCCCGGCTGCCGCCTGGCCCGCAGCGCCCGCCCCCTCACCGTCAGCCGGCTTTTCCGTCCCGTCACCCACTGTCCCCAGCAATGTCTCCGCCACAGCGCCGTCAGCGATAGCCCCGGCCTGAATCCTGGCCGCTACGCCCCCTGCTGCCTGCTGGCCG
>CAMQOJ010000500.1 GCA_947003375.1 uncultured Lachnospiraceae bacterium | reverse complement strand
TCCCATTTCTTCATAATTTCTTAAAATCTTTTAAAAACTTATAAAGTCCCATCAATAATGTAGACTTTCTCCTGCCATAATAGTAAAATAGATGCATCATCAGAGAATGGAGCGTACCTATGAAAGGCAGAAATCTTCCCCATGGGAATTCACAGCAGCACAAAATACCGGATTTGGAAATCATAGATTTGGAAAAGGAAAACAGCTCTGCCTCGCAGGCGTCCGACAGCCCTTCCGACCCACAGTCCGCGGACAGCCTTCCCGCAAGCGAAGAAAAGGACTCCGCAAAGGCCCCGAACCGCCGTTTCCGCGTCAATGTCCATATGGTGCTCCTGGCGGTGGCGGTGCTGTTCGTCGTGGGCATTGTATACAAGGTCAAAAATTTTGGCGTTTATGTGGATCTGGACGAAATCTTCGCGGACGGCCCCGGAGAGTACGATGATTCCTACGACACGATCCTGCCCCTCCTGGACGTCTCCAGCAACCCGGTGTACAAGGATTACAGCCAGGGATCCACCATCCTGGCTTTCGGAAACGCGCCCTTCGCGGACGACAGAGGCTCCGAAGACAATCTCGTGAACATCATGCAGCAGGAGACCGGCGCCACAATCTACAATTGCTCCATCAGCGGGAGCCACCTGGCCGCACAGCTGAAAAAGCCCGATCCGGAAAAGGCTCCCTGGGATGTCTTCAATCCATACTGGCTATGCAACATAGCCGCCAAAAACGAAGCCGCCGGAGAAGATTATCAGCAGGCCCTGAAGGTGCTGGGCAGCGCCGCGCCGCCGGAGGCCAGGGAGGTCTATGACATTCTGCAGTCCATAGACTTCAACACCGTGGATGCCATCGTGCTCATGTATGATGCCAGCGATTATCTGGACGGACTGCCCATGTTCAATCCCGAGGATGCCACCGACATCACTACGTTCACCGGGACCACGGAGGCGGTCATCGAGTATATGCAGTTCTTTTTCCCCAATGTGCGCATCATCGTGCTCTCGCCCACCTATGCCTTCGCCCTGGACGACGACGGGAAATACATCAGCAGCGATATGAAGCGCTATGGCCAGGACGTGCTGAGCACCTATGCCATTCTGCAGTACGCCTCCTGCGTCTCCAGAAGCGTCACCTTCGTCGACAATATCTACAATACCTTCAACGAGGACAATGCGAAGAAATATCTCAGCGACCATCTGCACCTGAATGTGAAGGGCAGAAAAAAAGTAGCCGAGCGCTTTGCTTACGCGCTCAACTACTATAACCAGAACAGATCCGCGGAAGGGGAGAAGGACTGACCGGAGGCGCTGCAAAAAGGTCAGTCCAGCTCCGGAATGGACAGTTCTATCTCCGGATCCCGATAAATGACATACCCTCCCATCTCCCCAAACCGCACCCAGCCATAGTCCTCCGGTTTCCCCTGGATTTTCTGGTTCGGGCCAAATATCACATAATGACAGAGATTCTCCCTGGAAAGGGGGACCACCTTTTCCAGGTCCACGACCTCCAGCCGCATCTCCTCCCGAAGGGGATGATAATTATGCCAGCCGTCCACTGAAATCTCACGTCCGTAGGGCATGCAGACTAAAGGGGAATACTGGCGGACATACTGCGTCAGCTCCGGCGGGAACGCAGCCATCACCTCCCGGCCGGGCACATGGATGGCCTCGCAGATAGCGACCACCACGTCCGGTACATGGTAGATGTTCTCCGCTCGGGAAAAAGACGGACTGGCGTAGATGAAACTGCCCGATACCGCAATGATTCCGGCCAGGCACAGCGCGGCCGCTTCCGCGGGCCGCTTCCCCTTCTCCTGGTGCAGCTGTCCATAGACGCGGACGCAGGCATATGCCAGCGTGGCCGTCATGGGAAGCAGCCACAGCATCCTCCAGTAAATCTCTGCCTCCGCCATGCGGTACACAAATTTCGCGAACAGGGGATTGAAGAACAGCGCCAGCACCGCCAGCGGCATATAGAGGAAAAGGATTCTCAGATATCTTCGCTCTTCCTTCCTCCACAGATAAACAATCGCCAAAAGATAGCATATCACGATCATACCGCTTCCCATATATCCCCGGAACGCAGTGCCCATATCACTCCACATACAACCTCCCTCATTTCAGCACTATATACAAAAGCGCATAGACGCCACAGGGAATACAGCAGGCCATCAACGGGAGCAATATCCCGGCCCTTTTATAGCAGAACGCCCCCAGCACGCCGCACAGCCCTATGGCCATGCAAATCAGCAAAGTCCCCAATGTGCTGCACAGGCATCCTGTCACCGCCGCGGCTCCCAGCACCAGATACAGCAGGGCCGGTATCCTCTCACCCCTGTGCAGCTTTTTCAACAGCTCCAACAGCAAAAACAGCAGAAAAGGAACCACAATGCTCCCCAACATGGCCTTCCCCTGTCTGAGCCTGCCGATCAGGAATGTCTCTGACGTGTACACCGAATAATTTCCGAACAGAACCAAAAGCTCCGTAAATATCATGAACAGAGCCCTCTGACCGCCCTGTTCGGGAAACAGGGAGAGGCTGAACAGATAGTAGATTCCATAGGCCATGGCGATCAGCACCACGGGCAGCACCACCTGGGCCACCACCACCGTGCGCATCCCGGACAGCCTGGCCAGAAAGGCTATCCAGATCGAAAAGGGGGCCAATGCATGCCTGTTGTCCAGCTGTGTCCCCCCGCCTCCGTAGGGATGCACCTGGTACATGGCGTCTGAGCTCTCCGCGATGGAGGCGACGGACACGTAATACGCGTCATCCCCGTCCTCGAAGACCATCCCTACCGCCTGGGCCAGTTGGAAGAGCAGGACCGCACCGAAAACCGCCCAGAGCAAGGCCCCCTCCCCCAGCTTCTCTTTCCCCCACCCCTTCCACGGCCAGCCGCCCTGGCCCTCTCTCCCCCGCCTGCCCCCCAGCCCCGCTGCCGGACTCGCCCGGCCCGCCACCCCCCCGGAATACAGCTGCGCCAGTCCCGTGACGCTGCACTGCCTTAGGACCATAGGCACACAGATGACCTGGAAGCCGGCCCACAGCAGAAAATGGCCGCTTATCCATTGAAATATCAGTTTTCCGCCCCATTCTCCCGCATGTATGCACAGACTGCCCACAATAGCAGGAACCGCCAGCAATAAAAGCGCCAATATCAATAGTTGAATCGCCACCGCACTCATTTCCCTTTCCGCCCGGCCGCAACCGGCCGCTCCCTGCCCAGGAGCAGCAGAGGCCCTGTCAGCCATACTATGTCCACGGCTATCGTCTCCCTGTAATCCATCCTCCCGGCTCCCCGCATGGTCAGCGCCACCACCAGGATGCCGCAGGCCAGGATGCAGATTCCCCCAGCCACCCGTCTGCCCCATCTCCTGCGCGCATCGCGATTCCCTCCCCCGTTCTCCTCCAGAGGCCGGATCAAAAGCAGGAAAGCGGAGATCA
>CAMQOJ010000499.1 GCA_947003375.1 uncultured Lachnospiraceae bacterium | reverse complement strand
TTACCGTGGCCACGGTGTGTGCTGGTGGCTACGAACTCGCCAAGCTTATGGCCAACCATGTCCTCGGTAACATATACAGGTACATGCTTTCTGCCATCATGGACCGCAATAGTGTGTCCTACAAAGGAAGGGAAAATCGTAGAACGACGGGACCATGTCTTGATGACCTGCTTCTGTCCGGAAGCGTTCAAAGCATCTATTTTCTTTAACAGGCTTTCATCCGCGAAAGGCCCTTTTTTCAGTGATCTAGCCATTGTCTTTCCTCCTCAATCTTACTTGATCGCTCTACCGTCACGTCTTCTCACAATCAGCCTGTCTGAAGGCTTCTTGGACTTGCGCGTCTTATAGCCCAGTGCAGGCTTGCCCCAAGGAGTGCTGGGCCCGGGACGTCCGATACCAGTCTTGCCTTCGCCGCCGCCGTGAGGATGGTCATTGGGGTTCATGACGGAACCGCGGACTGTAGGACGGATGCCCATATGGCGCTTGCGGCCGGCCTTACCGATATTGATCAGATTGTGATCCGCATTGCCCACGATGCCAATTGTGGCGCGGCATGTGAGAGGAACCATCCTCATCTCGCCAGAAGGAAGACGCAACGTGGCATATTTGCCCTCTTTCGCCATCAGCTGCGCGCTGTTTCCCGCGGAACGGGCCATCTGGCCGCCTCTACCGGGATACAGCTCCACATTATGCACCATGGTACCTACCGGAATCTCGGAAAGCGGCAGGCAGTTGCCCACTCTCACTTCGGCTTCGGACCCGTTCATGACCTTCATCCCATCGGTCAGGCCCTGAGGAGCGAGGATATAGGACTTCTGGCCGTCCTCATAGCAGATCAACGCGATATTAGCTGACCTGTTGGGATCGTACTCGATGCCCACCACCGTCGCCGGAATGCCGTCCTTGTTCCTCTTGAAATCAATCAGTCTGTATTTTCTCTTGTTGCCGCCGCCTCTGTGCCTTACGGTAATCTTGCCCTGATTGTTGCGACCGGAATGCTTCTTTAAGGAAACACAAAGGCTCTTCTCCGGTGTCTTCTTGGTGATTTCAGAGAAATCAGAGCCCGTCATATGCCTTCTGGAAGGTGTATAGGGACGATATTTCTTGATTCCCATTTTTCTATTCTCCTTTTTTCGTGATTCTTTGCGCGGCTGCCACCCAAGCAGCCACATACCTAAATCTCTCCGGACAGAATTCAGTTGCTCTTAAACCGCGTCCTTTGACGCCTTGCGATTCTTTCTGTCCCGGGTGAAATCCGCATACATTTCCACCCTTTACAAGCCTGCGTAAATCTCGATATCCTTGCTGGCCTCCGTCAGCTTGACGATGGCCTTCTTTCTCTTGGCCGTCATTCCCACGGAAGTGCCGCGCCTCTTCTGCTTGCCAGGGAGGTTCATAGTGTTCACGCGCTGCACCTTGGTGCCCTCGAACATCTTCTCCACAGCCTCTTTGATCTGAGTTTTATTTGCTTCCGGATGAACCAGGAATGTGTATTCCTTTCTCTCCATCCCTTTCATGCTCTTCTCGGTGATTACCGGTTTGAGGATCACGTCATAATATTTGAGACTTGCCATTATGCAAACACCTCCTCTATCTTCGCTACGGCATCCTTGGTCAGGACCAGTGTCTTTGCCTTCATGATATCATAGGTATTGATCATGTTCGCCAGCGCCGTATCGATGTCTGCCAGGTTCCTCGCGGACATCACTACGTTAGCATCGTTCTCCGCGATGACCACCAGGCCCTTTTCCACCTTCAGGTTGTTCATCACTGCCACGAATTTCTTGGTCTTGATCTCGTCAAGCTTCAGCTCATCCAGCACGATCAGCTTGTTGTCCTGTACCTTGCAGGTCAATGCGGACTTCAGTGCCGCCCTCTTCTCCTTCTTATTCATCTTGAAGGAATAATCTCTGGGAACGGGAGCGAACACTACGCCGCCGCCTTTCCACTGGGGAGACCTGGTCGATCCCTGTCTCGCGTGGCCTGTACCCTTCTGCCTCCAGGGCTTGCGTCCGCCTCCGGACACCTCGCCGCGGGTCTTTGCCTTCTGGGTTCCCTGACGTTTATTTGCAAGCTGCTGTACAACTGCCATGTGTACCAGATGCTCATTTACCTTCACACCAAATACCGCATCGTTTAATTCGATTGTACCGACTTCCTTGCCTTCCATATTATAAACAGATACGCTTGCCATATGATTGGCCCTCCTTTCGCATTAAACTAGCATTCTACCTTTACGGTCTCTTTGATGGTGACTAATCCCTTCTTGGGACCGGGCACTGAGCCCTTAATCAGCAGCAGGTTCTTCTCCGCGTCCACCCTTACCACTTCCAGGTTCTGGACGGTGACCTTCACACATCCCATGTGTCCGGGCATCCCCTTGCCCTTGAACACGCGGCTGGGGGACGAGCATGCGCCGTTGGAACCCTGGTGGCGATGGAACTTGGAGCCGTGCTTCATGGGGCCTCTGTGCTGTCCGTGTCTCTTGATTGCACCCTGGAATCCCTTACCTTTGGAGATTGCGGACGCGTCTATCTTATCGCCCTGTTCGAAGATGTCCGCCTTAATCTCTGCGCCCAGCGAATACTCCTCGGCGTTCTCGAACTTGAACTCCCTCACATATCTCTTGGGGCTGACGCCGGCCTTCTTGAAATGGCCCTGCTCCGGCTTGGTAGCGCCGTGCCTGTGGATGACCTCGCGCCTGCCGCCGGCATCCTTGTTGATGATCCTGGCCTTCTTGTCCACGAAGCCTACCTGCACTGCCTTGTAGCCATCGTTCTCCACTGTCTTGACCTGCGTCACCACGCAGGGGCCTGCCTGAAGGACGGTCACGGGTATCAACGTGCCGTCTTCGGAGAAGATCTGGGTCATTCCGACCTTTGTCGCCAAAATTGCTTTCTTCATGTTTCCTCTCTTTCTGCCCTGAGGGCTTCATCTACATAGCGGACCACACAGCCATCGTTGCGCCATGGCCGCCGGCGGTTCCCCGCCGCCTGTGTTCATACGTCTAAGTAGAGGGTTTCCTTCCTTATTACTTTGTCCTCATCTTGATGTCGATGTACACGCCTGCGGGCATCTCCAGCCTCTGCAGGGCATCCACCGTCTTCTGGGTGGGCGCGATGATGTCAATCAGCCTCTTGTGGGTCCTCTGCTCGAACTGCTCTCTGGAATCCTTGTACTTATGCACTGCCCTGAGGATTGTCACCACTTCCTTCTTGGTGGGAAGGGGCACGGGGCCGCTCACCTCGGATCCTGTCTTCTTCACAGTCTCGATAATCTTCTTCGCGGACGCATCCACCAGCTGATGCTCATACGCCTTCAATGTGATTCTCATTACCTGACTTGCCATAAAAAAAGTCGCCTCCTTTTCGCACTTTTTGATAGTGAAAAAATTTTTTCACTTTAGTACGACAAGCGGTGACTGTACACTCTCCCGTGTGTGTCCTAAACTCTCACG
>CAMQOJ010000498.1 GCA_947003375.1 uncultured Lachnospiraceae bacterium | reverse complement strand
GTCTTTCTGCTCGGCTATCTTCAATACCCATTTGGCGCAGTTGTTGCCGCAGTTGGTCAAATTGTATACAAAGGAGTCGTCTTTCAGCATCAGGATCAGGACCTTGACGCCGCCGGACAGTTCCTTCGGGGTAATGGGGCCCAGGATGGGGCTCTCGATGATATGGGCGCTTAAGACAGTGGAACTGTCCACATCCTGAATCATTTCCTTGACAAAGGGATCCTCGATCCATTCGTCCTCATATACATTATCGAAATAGGAGGGCGCATCCGCCATATAAGATACGCCGCCATAGTACCAGATTTTTAGCATGTATCCTCTGCCTTTCGTCAGTGTTGAGTGCTTCCACACGCTTATTCTAACACGAGTGCGGATTTTTAACAATCCTGTTTATCGGCATTCCGCCCTCTGCCCTTCTCTCTAGGCCAAATCCTTTCTAACGAAAATCCGTATGGAAACCAGCGCGGAGGCTGCCAGGACGGCGAAGCTGGCCGCTGTAAGGGCGATGGAGGATGCCCAGGCCGGGATGTCTGCCAGTGGATTCCAGCGGATGGCGCTGACTTTCAAGAACAGGGGGAAAAGCCATGTCGCGGCGACGATCATCAGCATGAGCAGCAGCTTGACCCGCTCGAAGCCCAGCTTATACTGGAGCGGCATGAAGAAGCTGAAGAAAAGGGAGTTCGCGAACAGCACGGAAGCGTATGCCTGCACGGGCAGAGTGGCAAGGCCCGGTATCGCCAGGGACTCCACCAGGAAGAACAGGCAGCTTATCAGATGGAGGATTGGGAACAGGCTGTACTTTGCCGCCACCAGGAGCCAGCGGGGATAGGGCGAGGCGCAGAGCAGGGCCAGGGCCTTGGGGCTTTGGCTCTCTTTCAGGAAGATGTACTGCATGGTCATGGAAAGGGTGTATACTGCTGACCACATAAATCCGATGAGGGCCGCGTTGCCTATGGGGCGCGAGCCCACGTACAGCGGTATCAGGGCGGGCATCCCTATCAGCATCAGCAGGTACTTTTTTACGAGAATGAAGTCTTTCTTGATTAAATGATATAGCATTTCATTGCCTCCTGTTCTAAGCTTTCGCATCTGGTCAGACGCTGTCTTATGCGCAAGACCACCGGAATTGTTCAAGACCACCGGAATTTACAGCCCCGGGAAAATGGGTTATTGCCGCTTCCCGGCAGGGCTGGCGGTTCTCAGGCTTCCGCCTGCCGCGAATTGATATGGGCCAGCATGATGTCCTCGATGGAGGGGCGCTCCAGGATTGCGTCCGGCATGACGGCCAGCACCCGGTCGGGCTGCTGTGTGATGCCCGTGAATCCGTAGGCGTTCTCCTCCAGATTGGAGAACAGTCCACGGTTCCCCATATCCAGCTTCGCCCGGTCTCCCTTGACGATTCTCCAGCGCTCCAGCAGAGCGTCCCTTTCCTCCTGGAAGACGATTTTGCCGTCGTGGATCATGACCAGCATATCCGCGATTTTGTCCAGGTCGGAGGTGATATGGGTGGAGAAGAAGACGCCTCTGGGAAGGTGTTCCTCCCCGGGACGGGACCGGGCCATGAAATCCCTCAGGACGGTGAGGATCTGGCTGCGCACCAGGGGATCCAGCCCGCTGGTGGGTTCGTCCATGATCAGCAGCCGGGCCTTGTGGGAGAGCGCCAGGGCCAGGGCGTATTTCGCCCGCATCCCTTTGGAGAGGGTATTGATCGTCTGTCTGGGGTTCAGGGAGAAGCGCTCCATGTATTCCCGGAAATCCGCCTCGCACCAAGTGGAGTAGGCCGGGGCGATGGCATTTTTCATCTCCGCCAGCGTCAGCTCCTCATAAAAGCCGCCGTCGTCCAGCACGATACCGATGCGCTCCTTTATCTGCCTTTCATTTTCGGACATGTCCATGCCGAAGATGCGTATATCGCCGGACTCTTTTCCGGTAAGCCCCAGGAGCGTGCGCAGCGTGGTGGTCTTCCCGGCCCCGTTCACGCCGATGAAGCCGGTGATGCAGCCTTCCGGCAGGGCGAAGGTCACATCCTGCAACGCGAAGTCCCCGTAGGATTTGTTCAGGCCGGATACCTCTAAGATGTTTTTCATTAATTAATACCCCCTTGTGCGATTCCTGTCTTCTTCGTGCGTAACCTTGAACCTCTCAGCGGGCAACCCCTGGGCGCCTGGAATTCTCTACACACGTTCACCATACCTTTTTTGTGCATGTCGCTTTGGGCCGCGTTTCCTGCTTTCCCCGGGAGTCTGATCCGGACTCCGGGAAACACAGGGCTCAGCCCTCCTCGTACAGGATGTCCATCATCTCTGCCAGCTCATCCTTTCCGATGCCCAGGGATTTGGCCGTCTGTATCATGTCCTGCATCTTCTGTTCCACGACACGGCGCCTGGAATCCCGCAGTAGCTCTACATTGCCTGCGGAGACAAAGGTCCCTATGCCCACCTGGCTGGTGACAAAGCCTTCCTGCTCTAAATCGTCATAGACCCGCCGGACAGTCAGGACGCTGACCTTGATGTCATTGGCAAAGGCCCGTATGGAGGGCAGCGCGTCCCCGGCCGCAAGCTCTCCCCTGAGGATGGCATCCTTGATCTGGTCTTTAATCTGTTGGTAGAGAGGACTGTCTGAGGCATTGGAAATCAGTATCTTCAATTTTCGTCCTCCTTTAGTGTGATGTGACTATATGCACACTATATACTATATGCACTTTTCTGTCAAGTAGGTTGATACAAGTTTTTTAAATAGGGCTTGAAATATTGCATATTTTCTGAAAAGGACTCATTGACATTATCTGGAAAGAGAGTAGAATAGAGGCTAATATTTTTCCGGGACTTATGGAGAACGTCGTTTTTCTGTTGACAGACGGGAAGTGCAGGCGTTGACATACATCGAAAATCTGGATTTGCCGTCAGCCAAAGGGGCAGAGAGGAGAGGAAATGGAGCATTTAGGAAGCAGGAGACTGGAAACGGAGAGGCTGATCATGCGGGCATTCGTGCCGGAGGACGCGAGGCCGATGTTTTGCAACTGGGCAAACGACCCGGAGGTGACGAGATTCCTGACATGGCCCACCCATACATCGGAGGAGGTGACATCAAAGGTGGTGGCCTCCTGGGTGGAGAAGAACAGCGACCCCGCATCTTATCAGTGGGCTATCGTCTGGAAGGAGACCATGGAACCCATCGGGAGCATTTCCGTGGTGACCTGGCGAGAAGAGGTGGGCGAGGCCCAGGTGGGATACTGTATCGGAAAGGAATGGTGGCATCGCGGGATAACGACAGAATGCTTTTCGGAGGTCATTCGCTTTCTGTTCCGGGAAGTGGGGGTGAACCGAATCTTTGCCCAGCATGATGCGAACAACCCTCACAGCGGAATGGTCATGAAGAAGTGCGGGCTGCGCTATGAAGGCCTCCTGCGCCAGGCGGGCCGGAACAACCAGGGAATCTGCGATATGCGCGTCTATGGCTGT
>CAMQOJ010000497.1 GCA_947003375.1 uncultured Lachnospiraceae bacterium | reverse complement strand
GAATATAAAAAGCGTCGAGAAAGCGCTGCTCCATCTGGGGCAGGAGGCGGCAGTCACCAGGGACGCGGAAGCGATTCTGGGGGCTGACGGCGTGATTCTGCCAGGGGTTGGGGCCTTTGGAGACGCCATGGAGAAGCTGCGGGCTTACGGACTGGTGGATGTGATTCATCGGTGCGTGGAGTCCGGGAAGCCTTTCCTGGGAATCTGCCTGGGACTGCAGCTACTGTTCGACAGCAGCGAGGAGAGCCCCGGGGTGGAGGGGCTCCATGTCCTGGAGGGGCGAATCCTTCGGATACCCGCTTCCGGCGGGCTGAAGATTCCCCATATCGGATGGAACGATTTGAGCTTTCCCCGGAAGGGGCGGCTGTTCGAAGGACTGGGGGAAAAACCGTATGTCTATTTCGTCCATTCCTATTATCTGCAGGCCGCGGATGAGGGCATCGTCACCGCATGTACGGAATATGGGACACATATACACGCTTCCGTAGAGAAGGGGAATGTGTTCGCCTGCCAGTTCCATCCGGAGAAGAGCTCCGGGGCGGGGATGGGAATCCTGCGGAATTTCTGCGGAATCTGTATGGGGGAGGACTGATGCATACAAAGAGGGTGATTCCCTGTCTGGACATCAAGGACGGCAGGGTGGTAAAAGGAATCAATTTCGTGAATCTGCGGGACGCGGGAGACCCGGCGGACGTGGCCGCGGCCTACGATAAGGCCGGGGCGGACGAGGTGGTGTTCCTGGACATCACGGCTTCCTCGGACAGCCGCAATACCCAGCTTGAATGGGTGCGGCGGGTGGCCGCGGAGCTGTTCATTCCCTTCACGGTGGGCGGAGGCATCCGCACCGTGGAAGATTTCAGGGCAATCCTGCGGGAGGGCGCGGACAAGATTTCCGTGAACTCGGCGGCAATCATGAACCCGGGGCTGATATCCGACGCGGCGGACAAATTCGGAAGCCAGTGCGTGGTGGTGGCCATCGACGCAAAGCGGCGGCCGGGCGGGGGCTACAGCGTGTATAAGAACGGCGGCCGGGTGGACGTAGGGCTGGACGCGGTGGAATGGGCCATGGAGGCGGAGCGCCTGGGGGCCGGGGAAATCCTGCTGACCAGCATGGACGGGGACGGCACCAGGGCCGGATACGATTTGGAACTGACCAAAGCAGTGGCGGATGCGGTGGACATCCCTGTGATCGCCTCCGGCGGCGCGGGGGAGCTGGCGCATTTCTACGAGGCTCTGGTGGACGCGGGGGCCGAGGCGGTGCTGGCGGCATCCCTGTTCCATTATAAGGAGCTGGAGATAGGGCAGGTGAAGGAGTATCTGCGCAGCCGGGGCATCAGCGTGAGGCTGTAAGCGCGGCGGGCACCGGGATATTCTTCCGGCAGCTGGCGGCGCGACGGGCCGGAGAGAAGAGGCTGCAGAGCGCAATGGCGGACGACAGATAAAGAAAGGATGGACAGAAGAAGTGGCAATGATTGAAAATGACTGGCTGGCGGAGTTGGGGCCGGAATTCCATAAGCCTTATTACAAAACGCTGTATGAGTTCGTGAAGACGGAGTATAATACCAGGCAGGTGTTCCCGCCCGCGGAGGATATCTTCAACGCGTTCCATCTGACGCCTCTTGGCGAGGTGAAGGTGGTCATCATCGGGCAGGATCCCTACCACAATGTGGGACAGGCCCACGGGCTCTGCTTTTCCGTGAAGCCCGATGTAAACATCCCGCCGTCTCTGGTGAACATTTACAGGGAGCTCCATGACGACTTGGGCTGCTATGTCCCCAACAACGGCTATCTGGTGAAATGGGCGCAGCAGGGGATTCTGATGCTGAACACGGTGCTGACAGTGCGGGCCCACCAGGCCAATTCCCACAGGGGGAAGGGCTGGGAGGAGTTCACGGACGCGGCGATCCGCGCCCTGAACAAGCAGGACAGGCCCATTGTCTTCATCCTCTGGGGGCGGCCCGCCCAGGCCAAGGAGAAGATGCTGGACAATCCGAAGCACATGATACTGAAGGCAGCCCATCCCAGCCCCTACTCCGCAAACAGCGGGTTCTTCGGCAGCAGGCCTTTCAGCCAGACCAACCGCTTCCTGGAGGAGAACGGGCTGGAGCCCATCGACTGGCAGATTGAGAACAGATGACTGCAGTGTGTAATCCATGGGCGTGGATTAATCCATCGCCTGTACTGTAGGAACAGAGGAGAAGAAACATAGATGGAAAAGAAAGCGTTCGTCACCAGGCAGATGGTGGAGGAAATCGTAAAGACCTATCCGACCCCCTTTCATATCTACGATGAGAGGGGGATTCGTGAGAATGCCAGGGCCTTGAGGGAGGCATTCTCCTGGAATAAGGGGTATAAGGAGTTCTTCGCGGTGAAGGCGGCCCCCAATCCCTTTTTGATGGAGCTTCTGAAGGAAGAGGGCTGCGGCAGCGACTGTTCCTCCTATACGGAGCTGATGCTCAGCGGCGCGGTGGGGATGAGAGGGGAGGATATCATGTTCTCCTCCAACGAGACGCCCGCGGAGGAATATGCCCTGGCGGCGAAGCTGGGGGCTACCATCAACCTGGACGATATCACCCATATCGATTTCCTGGAGAGGACTTTGGGATATCTGCCGAAGACCTTAAGCTGCCGCTTCAATCCCGGCGGGCATTTCGCCATGGGCACGGACATCATGGACAATCCGGGGGATGCCAAGTACGGATTTACAAAAGAGCAGATGTTTGAGGGCTTCCGCATCCTGAAGGAGAGGGGCGTGGAGCGTTTCGGCATCCACGCGTTCCTGGCCAGCAATACGGTCTCCAACGAATATTATCCGGAACTGGCCAGGCAGCTTTTTGAGTTGGCCGTGGATCTGCGGCGGGAGACGGGGGCGGAGATCGCTTTCGTCAATCTGTCCGGGGGCATCGGGATTCCTTACCGCCCGGATCAGGAGCCCAATGACATCCGTGTCATCGGGGAGGGCGTGCAGAAGGCCTATGAGGAGATCCTGACCCCGGCGGGGATGGGGGACGTGGCCATCTACACCGAGCTTGGCCGGTACATGACCGGGCCTTACGGGCATCTGGTGACGAAGGTGATCCACGAGAAGCATATCCATAAGGAATATGCAGGGGTTGACGCCTGCGCGGTAAATCTGATGCGGCCCGCCATGTACGGCGCGTACCATCATATCACGGTGCTGGGCAAGGAAGACGCGCCCTGCGACCATACCTACGACGTGGTGGGATCGCTGTGCGAGAACAATGACAAATTCGCCATTGACCGGGCGCTGCCAAAGGTGGAGATCGGGGACTATATGGCTATCCACGACACCGGGGCACATGGATTTTCCATGGGGTACAATTACAACGGGAAGCTGAAATCCGCGGAGCTGTTGCTCAAGGAGGACGGGAGCGTGGAACTGATCCGCCGGGCGGAGACGCCGAAGGATTATTTTGCCACATTTGCCGGATTTGAGATATTTGACAGGATGTTTCCGGAGTGAC
>CAMQOJ010000496.1 GCA_947003375.1 uncultured Lachnospiraceae bacterium | reverse complement strand
ATCCAGAGCTACGCCCCCGCGCTGACCGCCTGCAAGGAGTTCGAGCCGGTGGAGGTGGTGGCCACCACTTACCAGGCGATTTCCGGCGCGGGCAAGACCTTCCAGGACTGGCCGGAGATGGTGGGGAATGTGATCCCCTACATCGGCGGCGAGGAGGAGAAGAGCGAGCGGGAGCCCCTGCGCATCTGGGGCAAGGTAGAGGACGGCGCGATTGTGCCCGCAAAGGGGCCTGTGATCACATGCCAGTGCATCCGCATCCCAGTGCTGAACGGCCATACGGCGGCAGTCTTCGTTAAGTTCGCGAAGAAGCCCACAAAGGAACAGTTGATCGGGAAGCTGCGGGAGTTTTCCGGCGAGCCCCAGAGGCTCCGGCTTCCCAGCGCGCCGAAGCAGTTCATCCAGTACCTGGAGGAGGACAACAGGCCCCAGGTGACTCTGGACGTGGATTTCGAGAAGGGCATGGGCGTCAGCGTGGGAAGGCTCCGCGAGGATACGGTCTATGATTATAAATTCGTCGGCCTGTCGCACAACACCGTCAGGGGCGCGGCAGGCGGCGCGGTGCTCTGTGCGGAGCTTTTGAAGGCCCACGGATATATTGAGAAGAAGTAAGGAAGACAGAGTGGGAAAGAGTTTATTTATTGCGGAGAAGCCCAGCGTGGCCAGGGAGTTCGCAAACGCGCTGAAAGTGAATACCACCTCCAGGGACGGCTATCTGGAATCGGCGGACACGATCATCACATGGTGCGTGGGCCATCTGGTCACCATGAGCTATCCGGACGCCTATGACGAGAAATTAAAGAGATGGAGCTTCGACACCATCCCCTTCCTTCCGGAAGAATATAAATATGAGGTCATCGAAAGCTCCAAAAAGCAATATACTATTGTGAGCTCCCTCATGAAGCGCCCCGATGTGACCACAATCTACGTGTGCACGGACTCCGGGCGGGAGGGGGAGTACATCTACCGGCTGGTGGAGCAGATGTCAGGCGTCAGGGGCAAGGAGCGGAAGCGGGTCTGGATCGACTCCCAGACAGAGGAGGAGATCCTGCGGGGCATCCGGGAGGCGAAGGACTTAAAGGAATACGACAACTTAAGCGCCGCCGCATACCTGCGGGCCAAGGAGGATTACCTCATGGGCATCAACTTCTCCCGGGCCCTGACACTGAAATACGGAAATGCGGTAAAAGATTACCTGAAACGCGACAGGGCCGTCATCTCGGTGGGCCGCGTCATGACCTGTGTGCTGGGCATCGTGGTGAACAGGGAGCGGGAGATCCGCAACTTTGTCAAGACGCCGTTCTACCGGGTGCTGGGAAACTTCAAGATACAGGACAAAAGCTTCCAGGGCGAGTGGCGGGCGGTAGGGGGCGAGGGTGTGGCTCCTCCGCCCTCCGCCTGGTACGCCTCCCCGAAGCTCTACAAGGAGAACGGCTTCAAGAAGGAGGAGGACGCGAAGGGCCTCATCGCCCATCTGGAGGAAGAACCGGTGGGGGACATCCTGCTGGAGAGCATCAGCCGGAAGAAGGAGAACCGGAACCCGCCCCTGCTCTACAACCTGGCGGAGCTGCAGAACGACTGTTCGAAGATGTTCAAGATCAGCCCGGACGAGACCCTGCGGATCGTGCAGGAGCTGTACGAGAAGAAGATGGTAACCTATCCCAGGACGGACGCCAGAGTCCTGTCCACGGCGGTGGCAAAGGAGATACATAAGAACATAGGAGGCCTGCGGGGATTTGGACCCGGCGCAGGTTTTGCCGCGGAAATCCTGAACAACGGAAGCTACAAGGGAATCGCCAAGACCAGGTACGTGAACGACAAACAGATCACTGACCACTACGCCATCATACCCACGGGCCAGGGGCTGAACAATCTGAACAGTCTGCCGCCCCTTTCCGCCAGGGTCTATGAGGTGATCGTGCGCAGGTTCCTGAGCATCTTTTACCCGCCTGCCGTATATCAGAAATTCGCCCTCTGCATCCGGGTGAAGGAAGAGCGGTTCTTCGCCAACTTCAAGGTGCTGATCGAGGAAGGGTATCTGAAGGTTGCGGTGAAAAAGGACAGCGGCGCTGCGGCCGCGGACAGGGAGTCGGGCGTTTCCCCGGCAGGGGAGGACGGAAGCGGCAATGCCAATAAGACGGCGGATGGAGCCGGCACCGGGAAAGAGAACGGAACGGACTCCGGCAAAGGCGGCGGGAACACGGAGAACAATGAGACGGAGCTTAAGGGCGACGAGGCGTTCATAAAGCTTCTGAACGCCCTGAAAAAAGGGGATAAGCTGGCTGTGGACTCCTATGAAGTCAAGGAGGGAGAGACCTCACCGCCCAAGCGCTACACCTCCGGCAGCATCATCCTCACCATGGAGAACGCCGGGCAGTTCATCGAGGACGAGGAGCTGCGGGCCCAGATCAAGGGCAGCGGCATCGGCACCAGCGCCACCAGGGCGGAAATCCTGAAGAAGCTGGTGAACATCGAATACCTGGCCCTGAACAAGAAGACGCAGGTGCTGACACCCACCCTCATGGGAGAGATGATATACGATGTGGTGGGCAGCTCCATCAAGGCGCTGCTGGATCCGGCCCTGACGGCAAGCTGGGAGAAGGGACTGACACTGGTGGCCGACGGGGACATCACCTCCGGGGAGTACATGGACAAGCTCAACGGCTTCGTGGGCCGCAGGACGGAGTACGTCAAGCAGCTGCGCAACCAGGGCGCTCTGTTCGCGCAGTTCCAGGCGGCTGCCACGAACTATCAATCCGCCGAATCAGCGGGCAGGAGACAGACAAAGCAGCAGACGAAGGGCAGGTAAATGCCCTCCGTAGGCATGGGCACAGAGCGCCAAAAAGGCAGAGCAAGGAAGGAGTGACTTGAATTGAGCATCGAAATCACCGTTTCGGAATTGTATGATTTAAGGGAGACAATCGCAGCCGGACTGTTGGAAGGACTGACCTATCCATGGGAGGCGCTCCCGAAAATCCACGATTTCATCATCGACCTGGGCGAGAGCCTTCCAAAGGACATCTATGAGGAGCGGGAGGAATACATCTGGGTGGCGAAGAGCGCGAAGGTGGCCCCTACAGCCTGCCTGAACGGGCCGCTGATCGTGGACGAGGACGCGGAAATCCGCCACTGCGCTTTCGTGAGAGGCAATGCCATCGTGGGGAAGGGGGCCGTGGTGGGCAATTCCACGGAACTGAAGAACGTGATCCTCTTCAACAAGGTCCAGGTGCCCCATTACAATTACGTGGGGGACAGCATCCTGGGCTTCAGGGCCCATATGGGCGCAGGCTCCATCACCTCCAACGTGAAGAGCGACAAGACTCTGGTGGTGGTGAAGGGAGAGGGCATCTCCATCGAGACAGGCCTGAAGAAGATGGGGGCCATGCTCGGCGACAACGTGGAGGTGGGCTGCAACAGCGTCCTGAACCCCGGAACCGTCATCGGCCGGAACACGAACATCTATCCCGCATCCATGGTCAGGGGCGTGATACCCGCCGGGAGCATCTACAAAAAGGCCACGG
>CAMQOJ010000495.1 GCA_947003375.1 uncultured Lachnospiraceae bacterium | reverse complement strand
TTTTAACACAAAGTCATGGCAAATGCAATCAATCCCACCGGGTATTTTTCCCTAACTGTTTCCCACCTATTTTTCTTTCCCAGTGTCCTACTACGCCCAAGATAAGTCGCAGCGAAACACTTCACTTTGAATCTTCAGGGTAAGTGCAAGCGGCACTTATCTTGAAGATAGATAAAGGAAACAAATAGCATTGGAGGTGAAAAAGATGTCTGGAAACAGAACGAACAGAGTAGAAGTACCCGAAGCCAAGGCAGCCATGGATCGTTTCAAGACCGAGGTTGCGTCTGAGCTGGGCGTGAACCTGAAGGAGGGTTACAATGGTGACCTGACTTCCCGTGAGGCCGGTTCTATCGGCGGCGAGATGGTGCGTCGTATGATCAAGAAGCAGGAAGAGCAGATGAAATAAGGCTCCCCTGGCTGACCGGAAATAGAGCAGCCTGAGGACGGGCATGTGTGCAGCGGCAACGCGCATGTGTGCCTGGACAAAGGTGCCAGAAGACAAGGGACTGCCCCGGCGTTTGATTCTATCAAAGCCGGGGCAGTTCCATTATGCCCGTCAATCCATTTGCCGTTACCTTGCCAGTCTGCAGTTCAGCCAGCCGTATCCACCCGGCAGGCAATCCCCCCAGTTCACGGAAAGCAGTTCCGGCCCGTGCTTCAAATCCGCGGTGGCAGGCCTCACTCCCCAAACACAGCCTTGTAATCCGCCTGGAACTTTGCTATCCCCGCGTCGGTGAGGGGATGCTTCACCATCTGCTCGATGACCCCGTAAGGCACCGTGGCGATATCCGCTCCCGCCAGCGCACAGTCGGTGACATGCACGGGATTGCGGACGCTGGCCGCGATGATCTCCGTGTCCAGATCTGTCACGGCGAAGATATCGGCAATCTCCCGGATTAGGTCCACGCCCCTCTGGCTGATGTCGTCCAGGCGTCCCAGGAAGGGAGATACGAAAGCCGCTCCGGCCCGTGCCGCCAGCAGCGCCTGATTGGCCGTGAAGATCAGTGTCACGTTCACCTTGATGCCCTCTGCGGACAGAGCCTTGCAGGCCTTTAATCCTTCCACTGTCATGGGAATCTTTACCACCATGTTGGGATGGATTGCCGCGATCTCCCTGCCCTCTTTGATCATGCCCTCCGCATCCGTGGTGGTGGCCTTCACCTCGCCGCTGATCGGGCCGTCCACGATGGACGCGATCTCCGCGATGACCTCCTCGAATACCCTGCCCTCCTTCGCAATCAGGGACGGGTTGGTGGTGACGCCGCAGATGACGCCCATGTCATTTGCCTTTCTGATATCCTCCACCTTTGCCGTGTCGATGAAAAAACGCATAGTTTGAATCTCCTTTCTTCTGCTTGGTACACACTGTTATGATTTCATGGTTTTATGACAGGAACCGCTTCGCGAACCCTGTAATCATGGTTCTATTACAGGAACCACTTCGCGGACCCTGTAATCATGGTTCTATTACAGGAACCACTTCGCGAACCCTGTAATCATAATACCATTATAGGCTTGTTCCGGAAAATCTTCAACCGGAATCTGTTGCTCCATCTTAATTCCATCCCAAAATACACTTCGGGAGCCACGCATTCCGCTTGCCTTGCCCGGGGCTTCATGATAAAATGGAGGCATACCAGACGCCGGCATAATGTCATCCGCCTGGACGTCCAGCAATCTCTGGAGTCAAGGCACGACCTGTACCCCTTCATCGGCGAAATCGAAAAAGTCATCCCCAATCAGGAAATCAGGTGTGAACTATGACCGGGACAGTCAGATCCATGAATACATCATCGAAAAGAATCGGAAATAAAAGACAGGCCTGGGAGGGACACAAATGACGAATGAAGTATATCAGACGCTGTATGAACTGTACATGATGCTGTACGACATCAATTTCCTCTCCGCCTTCGTGCGGCTCTTCCTGGCCATGCTGTTGGGCGGCATTCTGGGCTACGGGCGGGAGAAAAAGCACCTTCCCGCGGGCTTTCGGACTTATATGGTGGTCTGCCTGGGCTCCGCGCTGGCCATGATGGTGGGCATCTATGTCACGGATGTCACAGGTGCCGCCGATGCCAGCCGCATCGGGGCTCAGGTGGTCAGCGGCATCAGCTTCCTGGGCGCGGGCACTATCCTGGTCACCAGGCAGAACCAAGTAAAGGGACTGACCACGGCGGCCGGGCTCTGGGCTGTGGCCTGCCTCGGGCTGGCCCTGGGTGCGGGCTTCTACTCCGGTGCGCTAATCTGTTTCGCCGCCCTCTGGATTTCCATCCAAATCCTGCGCTTTGTGGACAAGCGGCTCCAGACACATTCCAAGACCATCGCCATCTACATAGAATTTACGAAAATCGCGGACTTAAGCGCTTTCATGACCTTCGCAGGCGCAAACAACTGTACCATCAGCAATCTGGAGATGACCCGCTCCAATCCCACAGACAGGGACGCTTCCGTCTCCGCCACGATGATCCTGCACTTTGAGGCGGCCACGGAGTACGCCCAGGTGGTGGAAATTTATGGGGCTTTAGACGGAATCATCATGATGAAAGCGCTATGAGTCCCTTTATCTAGACATCTATGGGTAGTGTAAAAAAGTTTGTGTCTAAGGTAAAAAATGGCTCCTTTTTGGTAAGAATCAAGATATGGAAATTCTTATCGAAAAGGAGTATTTATATGCCAGTAGCAAAGGAACAGATTCGACAGATTATTGCAGACAACAACTTAAACAGCGTGGCAGACGTCTACACCCTGCTGAGGGATGGACTCAAGGACATCCTGCAGGAACTTATGGAGGCAGAGCTGGATGCGACACCGGGCTATGAAAAGAACCAGAAAGGCGACATGGACAGCGCCAACAAGCGCAACGGCCATTCCCCCAAGAAGCTCAAGAGCCAGTATGGGGAGTTCCAGATTGACGTCCCCTGGGACAGGAACGGCGAGTTCGAGCCGAATATTGTCCCCAAATACCAGAGGGATGTCTCGGGGATTGAGTAGAAGGTCATCTCGCTCTATGGCAGGGGAATGAGCACCAGGGACATCCATGACCAGCTGTAGGATATCTGTGGGATAGAGCTGTCAGCAGAGATGGTCAGCAAGATCACGGACAAGATCCTGCCGGAGATCAGGGAATGGCAGTCCCGGCCCCTGAACCCGGTCTACCCTTTCGTGTTCATGGACTGCATCCACTACAAGGTCAGGGAGGACGGGAGGATACTGAGCCGGGCGGCCTATGTGGTGCTGGGCGTCACAACGGAAGGGTACAAGGAGATCCTCAGCATCACGGTAGGGGCAAATGAGAGCTCCAAGTTCTGGATGGGGATGCTGAACGACCTGAAGAACCGTGGCGTGCAGGACGTGCTGTTCTTCTGCGTGGACGGCCTGCCCGGCTTCAAGGAGGCAATCGGGGCCGTGTTCCCCCAGGCCCAGATCCAGCGCTGTGTCATCCACATGCTGCGCAACTCATTCAAATATGTGAACTACAGCTGTCTCTTATACACATCTCCGAGCCCACGAGACAGATGAGGATCTC
>CAMQOJ010000494.1 GCA_947003375.1 uncultured Lachnospiraceae bacterium | reverse complement strand
GATGTTAATATAGGACACCGCCTGATTTATGTGGACGTGTATTTCGAGGGAAGGAAATTCTTGGCCACCTGTGGCCTGACGGCAATCCTGGACGGGGAGGATAGGGATTTCTAAAAGCCAGATAACATCCTGAAGGGTATCTGCGCGGAAGAATGCTGGGCGCTTCCGGCCCATGTAAACCGTATGACGGATGAAAACTGGCGTACATACGTAGACCTGTTCGCGGCGGAAACGGCCCAGACCCTGGCGGAGATTACCTCCCTGCTGGGCGGCCGCCTTTCCCAGGAGACAGTGAGAACCGTGGAGCAGGAGGTCATGCGCCGGGTGCTGGCGCCCTTCTCCGCCTCGAAGCCGCCCTACTCCCATTGGGAATACGGCGCCAGCAACTGGTGCGCCGTCTGCGGCGGCAGCGTGGGAAGCGCCGCCATGTACATGCTCAAAGACAGGCCGGAAGAGCTGGCAGCCATTCTGGAGAGAATCTGCCACGCCCTGGAAACATACTATCTGAAAAGCTTTGCGGAGGACGGCGCCTGCCTGGAGGGCCTGGGCTACTTTACCTACGGTATGACCTATTTTGCCGGATTCGCCGGACAGCTGTATGAATTTACGGAAGGAAGACGGGATTTGTTCCGCAGTGAGAAGCTGGCCAGGATAGCGGCGTTCCAGGCAAAATGTTATTTCCCCAGCGGCAGGACGGTGAGCTTCGCGGACGGCTCCGCCGATGAAAAATTCCGCATGGGCCTTACCTGTTATCTGGCCATGAAGTATCCCGAGGCCCAAATCCCGCCCATGGAACGGGCCTCCGGCCTCGATGGAGACAATTGCTATCGCTGGATGGGGCTGTACCGCAATCTGACATGGACAAAGGAATATATCGATTTCCTGAGGGGCCGGGAAGCCCGGATTGAGGCGGAGACGGATGCTGGAAACGGAAATACTGGAAAAGACAAAAGCGGAAAAGATAATGCCGGAAGGGAAACAAGTGGAAAGGAAAACGCCGTAAAAGAAAATGCAGAAGAGGCCGTAGGCCGGACGGTGCTGCCGGATGCCCAGTGGATTATCTGCCGGAGCGCAAACGGAGCCGGCATGGCGGCAAAGGGCGGTCACAACGGAGAACCCCACAACCACAATGACGTTGGCTGCTTCCTTTACGTAAGGGGAGAAGACTTCCTGCTGACAGACCTGGGCTGCGGAGAATATACCAGAGAATATTTCTCGGAAAAACGTTATGAGCATCTCTGTTGCAGGTCATTGGGCCACAATGTCCCCCTCATTGACGGCAGGGAACAGCTGGCGGGAGAGGCCTACGGCTGCCAGCGCTTCGAGACCCGGGCCCATGGCAGTACCGTTATCAGCTTCGCCGCGGCATATGCCAATCCGGAACTGAAATCCCTGACCCGTAGCCTGGACTGGGATGAAAACGAGGGAACCCTGCGGGTGGAAGACCGCTTCCAGGTGACAGAGCGGCTCCAGTCCATCCGGGAGAATCTGATAACCCGCTGGAAACCGGAGATACAGGGCAATACCCTGCGGATACAGGGGCCGCACAGCAGCTGCGTGGTGACCATAGAGGGCCCTGAGGTAAATGTGGAATGCATCCGCCAGGATTTCAGCGACCATGGCGGACAGCACAGGGACGTATGGCTGGTTCAATGGGAAGTGCCGGGTACAGGAAAGGCCGGCGACCTTTCGGCCCGGTTCACGGTGCAGGCAGTGTGAATGAGGAAGAGGCAGCCGGAGGGAGCAGAGGTTTTTGCGCACTGGGAAGAGAAAGCCATATAAAACAGATAAAAAAGAAAGCAGGATGGGCACAATGAAGATGACAATGAAAAAAGCCCCTATGGGGTGGAACAGCTACGATTATTATGACACTACTGTCACCGAGGAGCAGGTGAAGGCCAATGCCGACTATATGGCGGCAAACTTAAAGGACAGCGGCTGGGAATACGTGGTGGTGGACATCCAATGGTATGCGAAGGATGCCGGGAGCCGCAGGAGCGAATTCCAGTACATTCCCTTCGGGGATATGGAGATGGACGGGTACGGCAGATATCAGCCTGCAGTGAACAGATTTCCCTCTTCATCGGAAGGGAAGGGCTTCGGCCCTTTGGCGGCTTATGTCCACAGCCTGGGCCTGAAGTTCGGCATCCATATTATGCGGGGCATCCCCAGGCTTGCGGCCCATCAGCACCTGCCCATAGCGGGCTGTGCGTACACGGCGGCGGATGCCGCTGACCCGGCCTCCATCTGTGGCTGGAACCCGGACATGTACGGCGTACGGGACAATGCGGCGGGAAGAGCGTATTATGATTCTGTGATAAAGATGTATGCGGACTGGGGCGTGGATTTCATCAAATGCGACGATATCTGCGATAGCTGGATGTACCGAAACGACAATTTCAGCGGCTGGCATGAGACCAGGATGCTCCATGAGGCCATCGGGAAATCCGGCCGGGACATCGTGCTCAGCCTCTCCCCTGGACCCGCCCACATCGACAGGGCCTGGCAGTACGGAAAATATGCCAATATGTGGCGCATTACCGATGATTTCTGGGACAAGTGGGAACATCTGCAGCATATGTTCTACCGCTGCGAGCTTTGGCAGGATCATGTGGCGGAGGGGTGCTATCCGGACTGCGACATGCTGCCCTTAGGCAAGCTTGGCGGAGGCTTCGGCAAGGGGGAATGGGACACCAATTTCACCAAGGAGGAGCAGAAGACCATGCTGACCCTCTGGTGCGTCTTCGGCTCTCCTCTGATGGTGGGCGCAGAGCTGACGAAGCTGGACGAGTGGACGAAGTGGCTCCTGACCAGGAAGGATATCCTGAAGCTCACGGGAAATGCCTACGCGGGAAAACAGGTGGAGCGGGACGAAAGCCACGCCATATGGAGCTGCCTGAATGAGGAGACCGGCGAGCGGTATCTGGCGCTCTTTAACCTGGGAGAGGGCGAGGCAGCGATTTCCTGCGGCTGCGCCCAGGTGGAGCAGTTCGCCAGGGCCGGAAGGACTCAGGTGCAGGAAGCGCTGGAGCTGTGGAGCGGCGAGAGGGGGAGCGTGGAGCAGGGCGTGCTCACAGCCCGGGTGCCTGCCCATGGGGCGAAGCTGTTTGCATTGTGATCATCCTGGGCATCGGGCATATCGGCATCCATCTGATGCACAGAAAGGAAGCGAATGATCAGAGGCAACGAAAATGATATCCTAAAAGTCCAAAAAAGATCAAAAAATACAAAAACAGAAAAATTCCTCTTGTCAAATTCGGGCGGTTATGGTATTATAGGTTTCGGGCCATCATGCAGACGGTGGCAAGGAAGAAGCGCATTCATCTGGAAGCTATCAAGGCGGCCGGAAAGGTATGGCTGAAGCGGCTCCATGGTCAAGCGGTTAAGACATCGCCCTTTCACGGCGGTAACACGGGTTCGATTCCCGTTGGAGTCATCTGACTTTTTCAGGTCAGTATATGAGCCCGAAAGGGTATGCGGACCTTTAGCTCAGTTGGTTAGAGCAACCGGCTCATAACCGGTCGGTCCTGGG
>CAMQOJ010000493.1 GCA_947003375.1 uncultured Lachnospiraceae bacterium | reverse complement strand
TTCCTACCCTTTCCACCTCTGGAATTTATTGTCTGTATTGGCATTTTCAGGGGATATCTTTTTCTATATTTTATGCAACTTATCTTCAAACCCAAATTTTAGCTTTTAATAAAATATTATAGTTTAATTTCCCGTTCTCTATTCCCTGTCAGTCTGTCTAGGCCAAGCCATTGTCTCCGTATTTCATATCAGAACGCCTCCCCGAGCGGCAGTTGCCCATACCCGGAACCGCTTTGCTGAACACAAAGTACATCGCAGCTCCGATACAGCCCCCGCAAAATTCAGTATCAGATTTTCCACGGCGGCAGCTTTATAAACTGATACTCACTCAGCGGTAAGTAGGCTAAATCGAAAAACGGGCAGCAAGAATTGGATAGTATATTGAACCAACAAATGATAAATTCAGGGAAATGTATTAATACAATCCGGCAGCCTCTGGAATGACAGCGGTTGAAAAGTTTTTTTAAAAAAGCTTGACTAGCCCCCTTCCATCTGTTATACTATTGTTCCTGTTTTAAAGCACGTCTAACTAAATATTTTACCTTTCAGGTATCTGTCGGCAAAATCCGACAGAGCTGGCGTGCCAAGCCACGCCATACCTACTTGGCAAGATATGGACAGCCCACGCAAGGGGCGGCGGACAAAACGTTCGCAGAGTATAACTACCAGGAGGAAGCACAATGATTACGATAGAGAACGTATGCAAATCGTACAGAGTCGCAAAAAGGAACGCGGGCTTTGGGGCGGCCTGCAAAGCTCTCTTCCACAGAGAGTATGAGGTAATCGAAGCCCTAAAAGACATCAGCTTCACCATCGGCAACGGCGAGATGGTGGGCTACATCGGCCCCAACGGAGCGGGCAAAAGCTCCACGATTAAAATCTTAAGCGGCATACTGACGCCGGACCGCGGGAAGGTGTCCATAGACGGCCGGATTCTCTGGAACCTGGACGAGAGCGGCCGCAGCCGGAAATCCCAGGGAGAGAAGTACCGGCGCATCGACCATGTGCGGCAGATAGGCGTAGTCTTCGGACAGCGCTCCCAGCTTTGGTGGGACGTGCCTGTCATCGACTCCTATGAGCTGCTCCGAGACATCTATTCCATCCCCACCCAGGTCTACCAAAAAAACCTAGAAGAATTAACCGAATCCTTAGCCCTGACAGAGCTTCTGCGCACCCCCGCCAGGCAGCTCTCCTTGGGCCAACGCATGCGCTGCGAGATTGCGGCCTCCCTCCTGCACAGCCCGGGCATCCTGTTCCTGGACGAGCCCACCATCGGGCTAGACGCGGTATCAAAGCTTGCTGTACGGGATTTCGTGAAGAGGCTGAACCGGGAGCACGGCACCACCGTCATCCTCACCACCCATGACATGCAGGACATCGAGGCCCTGGCCAGCCGCATCATCCTGATTGGCAAGGGACGTATCCTCATGGACGGCACTCTGGAGGACATCAAGAAGGGCGATGCCAGCATGGACGAGACCCTGGCGCAGCTCTATAAATCCTACGAAATCACTTGAATCCATGCCATATAGACCCGAATCCGCCGTGTCGGAGCAGCGTTTCCGAACCATGCACCCGCCTTACGGCACGCGGATGCTCCTCTTCCATGGAATGCTCCTCTTCCATAATTATAGAAAGGTGTCTCGAAATCATGAAAAAATATATCAGCTACTTCCGCATGTGGCTCGTGATGGGGCTGCAGTACCGGGCTGCGGCCTTTGGCGGCGTGGTCACCCAGTTCTTCTGGGGCTTCATGGAAATCGCGGCCATGCATGCCTTTATGGAATCCGACCCTTCTGCCTACCCCATGACCATGGAGGCTACCTGCTCCTACATCTGGTTCCAGCAGGCCTTCATCGCCATGCTCTCCGCCAGGATCTTCGACGGGGAAATCCTGGAATCCGTGCGCAGCGGGAACATCGCCTATGAGCTGTGCAGGCCCGTGCGGATCTACGACCTGTGGTTCTTCCGCAGCACTGCCTCCCGGCTGTCCGGCGCAGGCCTGCGCTGCCTCCCCATCCTGCTGGTGGCCGTATTTCTGCCAAAGTCCTATCGGCTGTCCGCCCCGGCGGATGTCAGGCAATTCGCTTTTTTCCTGCTGACCCTGGCGCTGGCGGTGCTGGTTTCGGTGGCCTATATCATGCTGATCTACATATCCGGCCTCTATATGGTCTCCACCGATGGGTTCCGGCGGATGTGCTCCTCCCTCATGGACTTTCTCACAGGGGGCTACATCCCCCTGCCCTTCTTCCCCGCGAAGGTTCGGCAGGTGCTGGAGCTTCTTCCCTTCGCCTCCATGCAGAACGTACCCTTGCGCGTCTACAGCGGCGACCTGGCGGGAGCGGCCATGTACAGGGCCATCGGCCTGCAGATATTCTGGCTGGCTGCCATGGTGGCCATGGGCAGGATGCTGTGCAGGAACGCGGAGCGGAAGCTCATGATACAGGGTGGCTAAGCGCGGCTTTTGCGCTTTGTTTGCATCAAGCATAGATACGGGGAGGAAATCACATGAATCACAGGAAACAAAATGAATATAGCAAAAAGACAGGGGCGCTGCGGCTCTACCGTCACTACCTGTCCATCATCCTGCGCAGCAAGATGCAGTATAAAAAGTCTTTCTTCATGCTCTTTGTGGGGAGCTTCCTGGCATCCTTCACAGTGTTCTTGAGCGTGTACTTCATGTTCCAGCGCTTTTCCCATGTAAAGGGATATACCTTCCAGGAGGTGCTGCTGTGCTACTCCATTGTGCTGATGTCCTTCTCCCTAGCGGAAATCTGGGCCAGGGGGCTGGAGGGGTTTCCCGGCATGGTGCGCAGAGGGGAGTTCGACCGGGTGATGCTGCGCCCCCGCAGCCTCCTTCTGCAGATCCTGGGCACCCAATGCGACCTGGAGCGCTTCAGCAGGGTGCTCCAGGCCCTGGTCATCCTCGCCTACGCCGTGGCCACCAGCCGGCTCCACTGGACACCCTTCAAGATTGCCACGGTCTTCTTCATGCTGGGCGGGGGCTGCGCCCTGTTCAGCGGGATATTCCTCATCCAGGCAGCGCTGAGCTTCTTCTTTTTGGAAGGGCTGGAATTCACCAATATCTTCACCTTCGGGCTCAATGAGCACGGCAAGTACCCCGTAGACATCTACGGCAGGGGCGTCCTGTGGGTTCTGACCTATATCATCCCCTTCGCCTTGGTGCAGTATTATCCGCTGCTCTACGTACTGGACAGACAGCAGGAAATACGCTACGCTCTCCTGCCCTTCGCCGCCCTGCTGTTCCTCATCCCCTGCTACCTGATTTGGCGGGTGGGGGTGCGGCATTATAAGTCCAGCGGGTCGTGAAAGATATAGTAATGATTTTCAGTCTACATCCTCCTGATGGATGGCTTCAAGGACATTCTGTAGGAGTTCATGGAGGCAGAGCTGGCGGCGCCTTTGACAAGAAATGACGAATAATCATTTCTTAGTAACCTGATAAGATGCAGAACCCGATTTGGCGCTTTTCCCGATCCTCTGGACTATGCCGTTCTTTGTTTCCACCGCGATTGC
>CAMQOJ010000492.1 GCA_947003375.1 uncultured Lachnospiraceae bacterium | reverse complement strand
GACAAGACAGAGCTGATTGCCTATACCAATCAGGTGCTCGGAACCGACAGGAAACTAATCTGTGTCAGCCGCCCCAGGAGATTCGGCAAGACCAGCGCTGCCAAGATGCTGGAAGCCTATTATTCCAAAGGGGCGGATTCCGGAGAGCTGTTCAAAGGACTTAAAATAACGAGTTCTCCTGGTTTTGAAGCGCATCTGAACCGATACGATGTACTGTCTCTGGACATCGCATGGTTCCTTTCAAATGCGGCAGATGCCCGGGAGATTGTCGCGGATATCCAGAGGGAAGTCATAGAGGAGTTGGAGGAGAGCTTTCCGGGCTGCGTAAAGGCCGGTACGAAGTCCCTGCCCAAGGCATTGTCCCAGATTAGCCTGAAAACGGAACGGAAGTTCTTCGTCATCATCGATGAATGGGACGCGCTGTTCCGGGAGGCAAAAGAGGACACGGGGCTGCAGAAGGCTTATATCCAGATGTTGCGGGGACTGTTCAAAGGCCTGCAGGTCTCTCGCTTCATTGTGGGCGCATATATGACGGGGATTCTGCCGATTAAAAAATATGGCACACAGTCGGCCCTGACGGATTTCTATGAATATACGATGCTGCAGCCCGGGCCGCTGGCAGACTATGTTGGCTTCATGGAGGAGGAAGTCAGGGGACTGTGTGATGGGAATGGCCTTGATTTTGAAGAAGCCCGAAGGTGGTATGACGGATACCGCTTCGGCAATGCAGGCCATATCTATAATCCGGACTCTATCATAAAAGCGGTTCAAAACAATCGGATTGACGATTACTGGACGCAGACAGAAAGCTATGAACTGTTGCGGGTCTACATTGACATGGACTTTGCGGGTTCCAAAACTGCCATCATTGATATGCTGGGCGGACAGAGCTGTAAGGTGGATGTGGGGGCGTTCCAGAATGACATGACTTCTCTGGCCAGCCGGGACGATGTCTTTACCCTGCTGGTGCATCTGGGATATCTGGCGTATGATACGGACAGGAAGGAAGTCTTCATACCGAATGAAGAGGTTCGGGAAGAATTTGTCCGTTCTATCAAAAACGGTAAAAGGCCCGAGCTTGTCAAGGCTGTGGAGACATCAGAAAGGCTGCTGGAGGCAACGGTTCGGGGAGACTCAGGTATAGTCGCACAGTTGATTGAGGAGGCGCATAACAGGGAGACTGCCCCGGATTTCTACAACAATGAGCAGGCCCTGCGCTCCGTCGTGATTATGGCATACCTGAGCAGTGTGGATTATTATGAAAAATTCCAGGAGCTTTCCAGCGGAAAAGGATATGTGGATATCCTCTTTCTGCCCCGCAGGGCCTCCGGGAAACCTGCGTTGATTGTGGAATTGAAATGGAACAGGAGCGCAAAAAGCGCGGTGGCGCAGATTAAGGCGAAGAACTATGTACAGTTTTTGGAAAAGCTTGGGATTCGGGACAGGATTCTCCTGGTGGGCGTAAACTACAGCACGAAAACGGGAAAACACACCTGTGTCATCGAGGAATATCTGCCAGAGTCATGAGGAACCTGCGGGCATCAAACATTCCGGCAGTGCTTGATTAAAAGTGAAGCACATTCTTCGGGAGGATAACCTTCAAAATCTGTAGTACAGGCTGTCCGCCGCATTTCCGGGCGGCGCCACGATAAATGACACAGATGTCATATGGGCGCTGGGTTTTGGCTCCTCTTTTGGATATGTGTATGAGAACGCCCTGCATTTGGATTTGTTCGGAATTGAAGATATCTGCACGATTGAGGAAATGCCGTATGTCATCTTCCATGGGATGCACCATCTGCAGATCCAGAAACTGCTTGGAGATTATTCCGGGTTTACTGAGAGATTCACCCTGCTGGACGATTATATCTTTCGGTTCACCGGGGGAGGGCCTGGCTGTCAAATTCTGTATCCGCTCCTGAACCGGCATTTTGAAGAGCATTTCAGCCTTTTCGATGAGGCCGTTCAGAAAATCAGGCAGATTCCCTCTTGACAACTCCGCCCATATATACTATCTTTAATCTAAAGCAAGAAATCTAAGCTTCTGTTTCTTTCTGATGTTGAATGGCATCTCTGCCGTTTTTCACTGGAAAAAGCGCAACCAAAACACCAAAACAAAAGCGGCTGGGATGAGGAAGAGTAGTCTGCGACTCCCTGCCGGAGAGGAGGAAAGTCAATGGGACTGCAGAACGAATCAATGCTGTCCTACCTGGAGGACAACCAGAGGTTCGCCGACCTGTTCAACCAGCTGTATTTTAAGGGAAAGCAGATAGTGGACGCCGACAGGCTGGGGGAAGCGTCGGAGACCTACCGCGTGAAGCCGGGGGAGAAGGACAGCGGGAGGATAAGGGACATCAAGAAGCGCCTGAAATCCGGCCGGGAACTGAAGGTACTGGCCGTGGAGAGCCAAAGCGAGATAAGCTACATCATGCCCTGGCGGGTCATGGACTACGACTGCCGGGAATACGGCCGGCAGATCAGGGAGGCCCAGAGGGCCAACGAAGCCCTGGACAAAGCCGGGGAGAAGGTCTACGCGGATGCCGGGGAGCGGCTGTGCAAGGTGCGGAAGGAGGAGTGTTTCGCCCCGGTCTACACGCTCTGCCTGTACCACGGGGAGGAGGCCTGGGACGGCCCCAGGAGCCTGAAGGACATGATGGACTTCGGAGACGAGGAACCGGAAGAGGGCGACAGTCAGGCGTGGGAGGAGTGCTTTGCGGACTATCCCCTGCGCCTGGTCAGTGCCTGCGAGCCCATGGACTGTTCCGGATTCCGCACATCCCTGCGGGACTTGTTCGAAATCCTGCCCTACCGCAGGGACAAGGAGCGGCTGAAGGAGCTCCTGGAAAAGAATCCCGCCTACCGGAGGATGGACGAAGAGACCGCGAGGACAATCGGCGTCCTGATGGGAATAAAGAATTTTGGCGAAAACGAAGAGCGGTTTAAGACAGAGGAGGGATACGATATGTGCCAGGCCATACGCGAAATGATGGAGGACAGCAGACAGGAAGGGATTGCGGAAGGGGAGACCCGTGGGGAAATCAAAGGAAGCGCTGGCCAGATAATCGAGATTATAGACAATATAAAGAAAGAGCTCCACTGCTCCCTGGAAAAGGCCTGCATAGTAGGCGGCAAGACCCAGGCCGAGTACCAGCAGGCGAAGGCTATATGCAGGAAATCATGACGGTCTGGATAGGGGGCAGTGAGGACACCGGGTAAAACACCGGGCATAAAATGACACAGGTGTCGTGTTTCTGCCCCGATTCCTGCACCGACAGGAAGACTGCCGGCATGGCCCAGGCAGGCGGCAAGAACCCGGCGGGCCTCCCCGACTGCATCGCGGAGGCTGCGCCATGTTCGGCCTAAGGCGCGGGGACGAATACCTGGTGGCGGTATACAGAGGCTATACAGTGGCCGAGGGGGACACCCTTTCCCATGTAGCTGTGAGGAACCACATCAGTCTCCGGAACCTGCTGGCGCTCAATCCCCAGATTCAGGACGCAGACCGGATTCAGATTGGCCAGATGGTCAATCTTCCAAATTGA
>CAMQOJ010000491.1 GCA_947003375.1 uncultured Lachnospiraceae bacterium | reverse complement strand
GAACAGGAGATGTCAACATGGGGAAAACCTGCAGCTTTCAGAGAAAAATAATCGAATACATCCTCATAATCGTCAGCATCACCCTGGCTGTCGGCACCTTGCTCGTCGTCTCCCTGGTGGAACGGAAGCTGTCCGGGCAGAACGAAAAATATACCCTGTCGGCTTTCGTCAAGACCGACGTAGAGCTGGAAAACCAGAAAAAGAAAATGGATACGGACTTTATCCGCCTGTTGTCCGCCCTGACCCAAAACGGCATTCCCGATACCAAAAATGCCCTGACTCTTCCTTATACCAAATCCCTCATCAATATCAGCAACCTATTTGATGAATACTTGGATTACAAGATGATCGGGCTGTTCACCAGCGATGTCTCTATCGTTTGCTCTCCTATCCGGAGCTTCTCTGTCCATTACAGCAGCGATTCTGTCTTTTCCACACCTCTCTACGACAATATCCTGTACGGCGAAAATGATTACGGTACAGCGTATTTCCATGAATTCATAGATGACAATTACAATGGGAACTCTTCCATCTGGCTCAGCAAAATCATATATTTTCGGAAAACCTTTACATACATGGGGCAGACATGCTATCTCATCATCGGTCTGGACGAAATGACTATCCATCAGACATTCCTGCATCTGGAGCAGGGCTTCAATTCCGTCTATGTCATCGGGGCGGCAGATGAGATTCTCTCCAGCAGCCAAAGCGACATGTTCCGCAGGCCCATGGACTATCCCATCCAGTGGGACTCCGGCCAGGCCTCATACAAGAAGACGCTGGATGGCATAGAATATCAGATAATCCCTTATGCGCTGAATATTTACGACTGGTCCATCGTCAACCAGTATCCCACCAGCGAATATACCCGGGAAGTCAATCGAATGTCCATTGTCATCGTCATGATTTTCATCGGCTGTCTTATTGCGGTGGCCGCTTCCGTCTCCCTGACCATTCACAGGATTTCCTCCCCTCTGAATGAACTGAGCGATCGGCTCAAAAGCTTTTCCGCAACAGGGCTGCGCACACCGAAGGTATTGCGCACGGATAATATCGTGGAATTTGAAATCCTGAGCAACAGTTTCCTACAGATGGCTGACGACATCCAGCGCCTTGTCTCCCGGCAAAAGGAGGAAGAGGAACAAAAGAACAAGTTCCGCATCCAAGCTCTGATGGCCCAAATCAATCCTCATTTTATCTGCAATGCCCTAAATACGGTGAAGATCATGGCCGAAATCTCCGGCACCCGAAATGTGGCTATCATGATCTCTCATATCTGCCATTACATCTCACCGGCCTTCCGCACCACCAGGAACCGCTGGACATACAGGGAGGAGTACGCTTTTTTGGAGGATTACATTTACATCCTGGAAATCTGCTTCACCGCTAAAATAGAAATCACCCGTTCCTTCGATATCTTAATCAGCGACTGCATACTGCCAAGATTCCTGATTCAGCCGCTGATTGAGAACAGCATCTCCCACGGCATGCCCCAGGACAGGACCCTGACGATTGATGTGTCCCTGCGAAAGTCCCGGGACCAGCAGGTAACGATTGCAGTATCCGACAATGGAATCGGTTTTTCCCCGGAAGAGCTGGAATGCAAAAGGAAGCAGCTTGACGATTTCAGCAGGAATACGGTCGAAGTCGAGGACATGCATACGGGTATCGGCCTCCGGAACATCAAGCAGCGCCTGAACCAATATTATCCGGAATGCCATTTGTTTGAAATTCAGTCCATTCAGAATCAAAGAACCGTAATCACCATCCGAATCCCCCTGCAGCAGACTGACCCCGAGGCCGCCACTGCCGGGTAATCCACTCTATCTGTCAGCAGAATCACCCATGGAGGGAGCAGCCCATGCCACGCAACCGCGGACAAGGGACAATATAAATCATTTCTGGAAAAGTGAAGAAAGGCAGGATGTCCTCTATGATTCATGAAAAAAACACCTCCGGCGGCGCTTTCGTCAACAGCTTTTTAAGCGGCCTTTTTCCGGAAAGCTTCTTTGGAGCCGCACTTGCGCAGAACATCCGGTCCTGGGCTTTGACCGCTCTTGAGAAAAATCCCGGTATCGTTGGCCATTTCCTAAACGCTCCTGACAGGCTGCCTGCTCCCGGGGCTGACGAGCGGCCCCTGATGCCCTGGTACAATGAGTTTGCCGGAAAGCTTCTCACCGGCATGGCATTTGCCTATCAGGCCATTCCCTCAGAGGAACTGCTGCAAGCCGGCAGCAAGCTGGCCTCTGCCCTGGGTGCGGCCCAGGGAGCTGATGGTTATCTGGGTGTGTTCGATGAAAAGCATCGCTTTGGAGGCGATGGCGAGAACTGGGATTTATGGGGCCATTACCACAGCGCCTACGGACTGCTGTGCTGGTACAAGGTCACAGGCGGCACGGATTCCGGACCGCTGGAAACCGCAAGGCGGGCTCTGGACTGTGTATACAATCATTTTCAGAACCGCTCCTATGACTCTGCCGGGAACCAGACCATGAACCTGGCAGTTTCCCACGGTTTCGCACTGCTGTACCAGGAAACCGGGGAGCAGCGCTTTCTGGACGCTGCTCTGCAGATCGTGGAACGGGAATGGCCCCTCTCCGGCAACTGGAAGGACCATGTCCTGGAGGGAGGGGAATTCTGGCAGTGTCCCCTGCCCCGATGGGAAGCCCTGCACGCCATCCTGGCATTGGGAACCTTGTATGAAATCACCGGAAAAGAAGAATACTTCACCGCCCTGGAAGCAAACTGGAAAAGCATCCGAAAGACCGACCGCCACAACACCGGCGGCTTCTCCAGCGGAGAGCAGGCACAGGGAACCCCTTTCGCCACCGGAGCCATCGAAACCTGCTGCACAGTGGCCTGGATGGCCCTCACCACGGAATATCTGCGCCTTTCTAAGGATTCCGCAGCCGCGGACGAGCTGGAATTGTCCCTTTATAATGGGATGTTGGGGGCGCTCATGCCGGATGGCCGAACCGTGGCCTACAATACCCCCATGTGTGGCGACGGGCGCATGTCCTCCCAGGAAGAAATCGGCTTTCAGTACAACCGCTTCTCCCCTGACTTCAACTGCTGCCAGGCCAACGCCCTGCGGGGGCTGGCCCAGATATCCCAATGGGCGGCTCTGGAAGGCAGCGATGGCATCTTCCTGAATTTCTATGGCGGCTGCCGAATGTGTTTAAAGACCCCCGGTGGACAGAAGCTGGAACTGGTCCAGCAGACTGATTATCCTGCCCAAGGCCCGGTGGCCATTACCCTGGCGCTCTCCTCCCCGGAGGAGTTCACTCTTCTACTGCGCATTCCCGCCTGGTCAGGACAGACGCAGGTGTCTGTAAACGGCAGTCCCCTGCAGGGAATCACAGCCGGCGCCTATCTGCCTGTCCGCCGTCTATGGCATTCCGGTGATGTAATCCGGCTGAACCTGGACATGTCGCTCCATATCTGGAAAGGGGCAGAGGGCTTTTCAGGTACGGCTTCCCTTTCTTACGGCCCTCTCCTGCTGGTCGCTCCCCGCCCCCATGAACCTCTGAATCTGGCGGAGGGCGCCAAAATCCA
>CAMQOJ010000490.1 GCA_947003375.1 uncultured Lachnospiraceae bacterium | reverse complement strand
CCGCCAGCACCCGGTTCGTCTCATCCGCATTGAAGCTTCCGTCCTCATCAAAGAGAATCACCTCCGCCGCATCCACGAACTCGAATTCCAGATAGGCCGCCATGATGATGCCGTTCAGATACTCGCCCCGGGATGCCGCATAGTCCCTCCCTGCCTTTGCCAGGAAATTTTTCTCTATGGCATCAAACTCGCTATCCAAATCCACCGACAGTGCCAGTCCGGCGACAATCTCGCGATACCTGGCCTGGATGGTCCCAAGCGCCTCCCTGAAATCCTTGCCAGCCTCCGCACAGTCGTAGCAGGCATACAGCATATCCGTCACCTTGCTGTCCTTGTCGAAGCGCTTCCCCGGCGCAGAGGGCACCACATATCTCCTCTCCGCATCGCTGCGGACAATGTCTCCCACCTTCCGGAACTGTTCGGCGCTCGCCAGGGAACTTCCTCCAAATTTTACCACCTTAGACATTCTCTTCCATTCCTCCCTGTCCTTCCTGTCTCCGCATCCTGCTCACACAAGGCGTATCCTGTTGAGAACCACATCTCCAAGCGCAGCGCACTTCGCGAAGAACTCGCTTTCCCTCATGGCCGGGACGAACAGCCCCAGCTCGTCGCCGCCCTGTTCCGGCAGAAAGCTGCATCCCGCAAAGCTTTCCTCCAAACATTTTCGCCCCGAAGCCTTTGCCCTGACGAAGAACCGATTCTCTGTCCGCGAAGTATCGACAACATCTGCCTCCTCCGACGCCCAGCCGTGCATCACCGTCCTGCCCGGATGCATGGCGCAGTCCATCACGTCCGCAGCAACCGCGCTGGCAGTGGGAAGCTTGCCCGCGCCCTGTCCTCCGAACATAGCATCGCCCAGCATGCTGCAGGTGACCTGTACGCCATTGAACACATCGTCCACCCTTCCCAGGGGATGCTCCACAGGAAGCATGAAGGGTGCCACCAACGCGCTCACGCTTCCGTCCTCAAAGACCCTGCACCTGGCCAGAAGCTTGATCGTCATGCCCGCCGCCCTGGCGTAGGCGAAATCGGCCGTGGATATCTTCGTGATTCCCTCTGTCATGACCCTGTCCGGGGCCACGTTCTTCCCGGTGAGCATATCCGCCAGTATGGCTATCTTGCGCCCTGCGTGAAGGCCCTCCAGGTGGGGCTCGGGGTTGCGCTCGGGATTGCCCCGCTCCTGGGCCTGCTTCAGCACGTCACTGTAGTCCGCCCCTTCCTTTTCCATCTTGGTCAGGATGAAGTTGGTGGTGCCGTTCAGGATGCCTGTCACCGCCTCCACCCTGTCCGCCGCCAGCGCACTGTTGATGGTGCGGATGATGGGGATGCCGCCCGCCACGCTGGCCTCGAACATATAGTTGCACCGCATCCTCCTCGCGATGGTCAAAAGCTCGGCCCCGTGCTTCGCCACCAACTCCTTGTTGGAGGTGCACACGCTCTTTCCCGCCTCCAGCGCCTGCTTCGTGAACTGATACGCCGGGCCCACGCCTCCCATGACCTCGCACAGGATGCTTATCTCCGGGTCATTCAGAATCGTTCCGAAATCATGTATGACCCTGTCCTCATAAGGGTCTCCGGGAAAATCCCTGAGATCCAGGATGTACTTGATATAGATTTCATCGCCGGCCCGTTCGCGGAGCAGCTGTGCGTTGCGTGCAATGACCTCCACGACGCCGCTGCCCACGGTCCCGTATCCCAGCACTGCTATTTTTATCATCGTCCCTCTTCTCCTCTTTCCAGGCTTTCTCTCCGGCTAACAGCCCCTGACAGCTTACTCCAAAGGATATTCGTCCGTCAATTTCTGCACGATTTCCCGGGCGGCCGGAATCTGTTCCTCTCCGTCCTTCACCACCAGCGCGATAGCCTCCGCTATTTTGTCCATATCCTCTGTATTCATGCCCCTGGAGGTGACGGCCGGAGTTCCCAGGCGGATGCCGCTGGTCACGAAGGGAGACTGCGGGTCGCCCGGGATGGTGTTCTTGTTGCAGGTGATGTGCGCCTTGTCCAGGAGCTTCTCCACCGCCTTGCCGGTAAGGCCGAAATTCGTTAGATCCACCAGCATCAAATGATTGTCCGTGCCGCCGGATACGATTTTGATTCCTCTCTCCATCAGGCCTTTGCACAGAGCCTGGGCATTATCGATGATGTTCTTCTGATAGGTCTTGAACTCATCGCTCAGCGCCTCCTTGAAGCAGACCGCCTTGGCCGCGATGACGTGCATCAGCGGGCCGCCCTGGATGCCGGGGAAGATGGCCTTGTTGAAATTATACTTCTCGTTCACGGCGTTGCTGGAGAGAATCATGCCGCCCCTGGGGCCCCGCAGGGTCTTGTGGGTGGTGGTCGTCGTCACGTCCGCGTAAGGGATGGGGCTGGGATGGAGCCCTGCAGCCACCAGGCCCGCGATATGGGCCATGTCCACCATCAGGAACGCCCCTACCTCGTCCGCCACCTCTCGGAACTTCCTGAAATCGATGGTGCGCGCATAGGCGGACGCTCCGGCGATGATCATCTTAGGTTTTGCCTCCAGGGCAATCTCCCGCAGCCTGTCGTAATCGATGAATCCATTGTCGTCCACGCCGTAAGGGACAATCTTGAAATATTTCCCGGACATGTTCACCGGGCTGCCGTGGGTCAGGTGCCCGCCGTGATCCAGGTTCATGCCCATGATGGTATCCCCGGGCTTGCAGACGGCGAACTGCACAGCCATATTGGCCTGTGCGCCGGAATGGGGCTGCACATTGGCGTACTCGCAGCCGAACAGCTCCTTGGCCCGCTCTATGGCAAGACGCTCCACTACGTCCACGCACTCGCAGCCGCCGTAGTATCTCTTTCCGGGGTATCCTTCCGCGTATTTATTGGTCAAAGGGCTTCCCATGGCCGCCATCACGGCCTTGCTCACCCAGTTCTCAGAGGCGATCAGTTCGATATGGCTGTTCTGCCTGGCCTGCTCGTCCACGATGGCCTGCGCGATTTCAGAATCGATGACTCTCACTTCATCTAATGAATACATTCCTACTCCTCCTTAATCGTAATCGGTGCAAAATATTTCTGTCTCCTGGATTGCTGTCTCTTCTCGATATTCAGGACGTATTATATCATAGAATGTACGGTTTGCAAACAAAAATTTACAAAACGGCTTTACGAAACGCCGCTCTGCTGATAAAATGGAGGGCATAATAAGGCAAAAGCCTGTACGAAAGACGAGGATTCCCCATGTATCATGTGATTGTCAATCCCGCCTCCCGCTCCGGCAGAGGGCAGCGAATATGGAAGGAACAGATAGAACCCGCGCTGCGGAAGGAAAACGTGGATTACTGCCCCCATTTCTCGGAGAGGGCCGGGGACACCGTCTCCATCGTGGCAGATCTGTTCCGCCGGGAGGAAGGGGATATTTTCCTTATTATATTGGGAGGGGACGGGACTGTGAACGAGGCGCTCCAGGGGATGGATGATCCCCGCCGGGCCGTGCTGGGCTATATCCCCACCGGTTCCAGCAACGATCTGGCCAGGGACCTGAAGCTGCCGCGGAAGCCGCTGGAGGCCCTTGATGTGATAC
>CAMQOJ010000489.1 GCA_947003375.1 uncultured Lachnospiraceae bacterium | reverse complement strand
TCTTCGTCGGCAGCGTCAGATGTGTATAAGAGACAGCGCCCTTGACCATCGCCAATATGCCGAACACCAGGAACAGGCATACCGAAAACCTCAAAAATATCAGGGCCTGCCGCCTCCTCTTTCGCCTTCTGCGCATCTCCCTCTGGGCCGCTGCGCTGCGCATGGCCGTGCGGCTCCTGTTCTGCGGCCTGGGGCCTTGCTGCCTGGCTCTCCCGGCGGCCCCCACGCCGGCCCCGTCTCTTCTGGCTCTCCCGGCGGCCCCGTCTCTTTCCATCGTCCTGTAATATCCCATCATGAAAACCTCCTGCTGTCTCGATTATAAAATAGCAGGAGGCCCGGGTTTTTTACTTTTCTATTGTGTAAATGTTAAGATTTAATAAAGCTTTGGGCGCGGCTCCCCCGAAAGCTGATCCACGCTCACCCTCTCCTCGTCTCCAAAGACCAGGAACCCCGTCCCATTGTAATACTCATAGCCCACGATTTCCTGCAGGCCTCCCTTTCCCTCCCGCTTCGGCAGGTCCACCTTCGCGCCGATCGGATACCGCTGCACCATCTCCAGGAATGATATCATCGCCCTTTCCCCTTTCCCGCTGCAAGGCCGCTGTGGGGGCCGAAAGTACTGCGCTCCGGTCCGGCCTTTTGCCTTTGGCAGGAGTCTTGCCGGTTTTAAGGGGATTTATACAGCCTCAATAGGCCCTGAACAGCTCCACCGCCTTCCGGCCTATCCGGTAGGCGGGCCCTTCCAGCTGCTTCCTGGCATTCTTCAGCTCCCGGCGGATCTCGATGTGCTGGGGACAGTGCCCCTCGCATTTCCCGCATTCGATGCAATTGGAGGCCGCCGAGGAGTCCTTCCGCAGGGCGGTGCACATGAAATACTCCATGAACGCCCCCCGCTTCCCCTCGGAATAGCATCTGTTGTAGGCCGCGAAGGTGCCCGGGATGTCCACGCCCCTGGGGCAGGGCATGCAGTAGCCGCAGCCTGTGCAGCCCACCTTCATCTTCGCGTCTATGGCCCGCACCACGCTCTGCAGCATGTCCTCCTCCGCCTGGCCCATCTCGCCCACATGGCTCTCCGAGGCCGTCCGCAGATTGTCCTCCACCATCTCCTCGGAATTCATGCCGGACAGCACGCAGGTCACCTCCGGCTGGTTCCAGAGCCACCGAAACGCCCACTGGGCCGGCGTATGCTTCACGGGATACCGTTCAAAAATCTCCTCCGCCTCTCCGGGCAGGCGGTTCACCAGCTTGCCGCCCCGCAGAGGCTCCATGATTATCACCGGCAGGCCCTTCTGATTGGCGTATTTCAGGCCCTTCCGGCCCGCCTGGCTGTTCTCGTCCATGTAATTGTACTGGATCTGGCAGAAGTCCCAGTCGTAGGCATCCACCAGCTGGCAGAACATGTCGGAATTCCCGTGGTAGGAGAAGCCGATCTGGCGGATGGCGCCGCTTTTTTTCTTCTCCTCCAGCCATTCCAGGATACCCAGGGCCTTCAGGCGCTCCCAGGTCTTCACGTCCGTCAGCATGTGCATCAGGTAGTAATCCACATAATCCGTGCGCAGGCGGCTCAGCTGCTCCCTGAAATATTTCTCACAGCTGTCCGCGGACTTGATGAGGTAATGGGGCAGCTTGGTGGCGATGGATACCTGGCTGCGGATGTGGTTGCGCTCCAGGATCTCCCCCAGGGCCGCCTCGCTGCCGGGGTATACATAGGCGGTGTCGAAATAGTTCACGCCGCCCCGGTAGGCCGCCATAATCTCCTTCTCCGCCTTCTCCATGTGGATTCTGCCTGCCGTCCTGGAAAACCGCATGCAGCCGTAGCCCAAGGCGGAAATCCTGTTTCCGTATCTGTCTGTTCTGTAATTCATGGACATTCTCCCATTCTATTTTCTGTGTTGGCCAATCCTGTGCCCTGTTCTCTGTTTCGGCCTATCCCGCGCTTTCCTGACAACAGGCGTCAGGGCTCTCCGGTCCTATGCCATAGCCAATAGCCGCGGTAAATTCATTCCGGCTCCTCTGCAAGCAGGCTCTCCGGCTCGGCCTTGATCCGCCTCCACGTGGCCAGCTCCTCCGGTGTCAGCTCCCCCTCCAATACCACCGGGAATCTGCCGGGCGCGTTTATCTTGAACCACAAGGTGCCGTCTATCCCGCAGTCGCCGCATGTCCTGGGGCCAAGCAGGCCGAAATGTCCCATCCGGGGCGGATAGTCCCAGCCGCTGTCATAGGCATCCCCGGCCGTGAGGAACTCCTTCCTGCCGCAGACCTCACAATAGTGCCAGAATGGTCTGACGGACATGCTTTCCACCAGTTCCTTTCTTCTGCGCCGGACCTCGTCCTCCTCCCGGATGCCTTCCGCCTCCCGGGCAAGCTCTTCTTTTGCCCTCTCCAGGATTTCAGGCCTGGGCGCATCCATCCGCAGCGTTACGGCTCCGTCCACGGCCTCATATATCCTGTCGAAGCCCTCCGCGGGATTGGGGAACTCCAGCTCCGCCGCTTCACGTCCGTACCCCTCATAGCTACCCTTAAGCCCCCTGCTTTCCAGATTCGCCTTCCAGCGGGAATCGCCGGGGCGCATGACATATACCTCGATCCGGACCTCCGCCGCCTGTCTGATCCTTTCGATATACGTGATGCGCCGCTTCGCTTTGTAGAAGGTCTGCTCCACGACCACGTCCCGGCCCGCCGACACTCTTTCCACGATATCCTCCAGCAGCATGTCCTGGGCCCTCATAAGGCAGCGGAACCGGGCTCCGAAGGGAATCGAATCGCCGAATCCGGCTTCCTGGTATGCGCGCTGCTGGTAATCGTATATATTCAGAATATCGACATCTCTTCCGGAATAATTCATATTGATGAAATAAGTTTTGCCGGAGGCTGTGGCTCCGATCACGAATGTCACTGTCTGCACAGGCTTTGTCCCTCCTTATACGGGTTCAATCCATGATGTCCTGCCTGGGTTCCCCGGACAGGACGATTACCATCCTTTTTACCCGGGTTGTGTCCCAATCCTTATATCTGGGGCTATACACTTCTTCGGGATTGGCCTCCATTCCGATTCCGTATACGCGCATACAGTCGTACCTTATTTCCTGAAATGTAATTGCCATCTGGACTCCCTCTAGTCCCACCACAACGTGAACGTGCGTTCTCTCATCATATAGGGCACCAGCTCCTCCGGCCTGCAGTCTACAATCTCCGCATGGAGCCCGGCGGCCTGTGCTATGATTTCCCCGGCCTGTTCTGCTGACAGGCTGGGGCACCGGAATGTCAGGGTATCGTGGGCGATCCTTGTCAGCTCCGCGCCGTAGCTTTCCTGCCATGAATGAATATATTACAAGCGCACATTTCATACGCTCAAAAGAAAGCGTCAGCGAACACAAAGAACTGATTGAGGACTGCAGGGTCAAATTCAATGAGCGTAGCCAAAGCAGCTCCAACTATAAGGTTATACACAATATTACGTATCCGAACGATTATGTCATGGAAATACGCTGGGGGTCCGCAAATCCCATCGATATCCCTGTCTCTTATACACATCTCCGAGCCCACGAGACAGATGAGGATCTCG
>CAMQOJ010000488.1 GCA_947003375.1 uncultured Lachnospiraceae bacterium | reverse complement strand
GGGCTGCTGATTATTGATATACTGTCGATTTTTGATGAGGAACTAGAAGGGGTCTTTATCCCGAATTTGGAGACTGACGAGAGAAAATATTGGTTACATAGGGGATAATCTAAACGACTTGCCGCCTATGAGGCTGTCAGGATTTATCGGCTGCCCGGCAGATAGCTGTCAGGTAGTGAAAGAAGTTGCCGACTACATCAGTCCGATAAGGGGCGGGGATGGTGTAGTGAGAGATGTGAAATGTGAAATAAAGTGCGTAGTTGATATTGGGATAACTCGTGTATGAAAAAGAGCGTACCCGAACTAAGCGAGGCGGCTTGCGAAGAAAGCAGAAGAGAAATTCTGAGATTTATACCCAATTATACCCTTGAATAAAAGGGTATAATTGGGTATAATACTTGATAATAGGAGGGAGGTGGCGATGTGGATCAGGAGAAGCTGCTAACGCGCGTCAGGGAAATAGAACGGCAGATTGCCGCCCTGCCAAGGGGATCCCTTACCGTGAAAAAAGTAAACGGCAGAGAGTATCATTACCACCGCTGGACGGAGAACAAAAAACGCCATGAAAAATACCTGCCCTTTGAGGAAGTGGAGGACTTCCGGCAGCAGATTGCCCATCGGAAAGAACTGGAAAGCGAACTGAAAAAGCTTCGAAGAGGAATGCCCCATATTCCTGCCGCGGCGGACAGCTTCCATACCAATATCCGCACAGGCCCGTCCCTGAGGAGGTTTTCCGAACCTGTCCGCGGATATGAAAAAAGGGAATGCTATCAGGCGCTCCACAGCTTCCTCTATGGAGAGATACAGGATAAGGTCCTGATTCTCTACGGCCTGCGTCGGACCGGAAAGACTACCATGATTCGCCAGATTTTGGCGGAAATGAGCGATGCCGACTTTGCGAAAGCCGCGTTCATCCAGATTACGGCAAAAAATACCCTGGCCGATGTAAACCAGGATTTGAAGTGTCTGGAGAGGCAGGGGTATAGGTATATTTTTGTGGATGAAGTGACATTGATGGAGGATTTTGTGGAAGGAGCGGCGCTTTTTTCGGATGTATTCGCGGCCTGCGGCATGAAAATAGTGCTGTCCGGAACGGATTCCCTTGGCTTTCTGTTCACGGAGGACGAGCAGCTGTATGACCGCTGTATCCTGCTCCACACCACCTTTATCCCTTACCGAGAGTTCGAGACGGTCCTGCATGTCCGCGGCATCGATGAATATTGTCGCTACGGCGGCACGATGAGCCTGGGAGGCATGCGCTACAATGAGACCTCGACCTTCGCCAACAAGGAGCGGGCGGACGAGTATGTAGATACTGCTATAGCGAAGAATATCCAGCATTCCCTGCGCTGTTATCAGTATGAGGGGCACTTCCGCCATCTGCAGGAGCTTTATGAGAAAAACGAGCTGACCAGCGCAATCAACAGAGTGGTGGAGGACATCAACCACCGCTTTGCGCTGGAGGTGCTGACCCGGAAATTCCATTCCAATGACCTTGCCATTTCAGCGGGAAATCTGCGCCGGGACAGGGCAAACCCCACGGACATACTGGACAGAATCGATTTGCAGGCAGTGACGGAGCGTCTGTGCGAACTGCTGGAGATCCGGGAGAAATCGGAACAGGCAGTGGCGCTATGCGAGGCGCATGTCAGGGAAATCCGGGAATATCTGCGGCTTCTGGATTTGATCCAGGAGATAGAGGTCGTCAGCCTGCCGGATGTGAATCGAAAGGCCGCCCGTACTGTCATATCCCAGCCGGGACTGCGCTATGCCCAGGCGGAGGCGCTGGTGAGCAGCCTGCTGCTGGACAGTGTGTTCAACAATCTGTCCCTGACAGAGCGTAGTGCCGTCCTTGCCCGAATCCTGAACGAAATCAAAGGCAGGATGGAGGAGGATATCGTGCTGCTGGAGACCAAACTGGCGAATCCCGGGAAACAGGTCTTCACGCTGCAGTTCCCTGTGGGGGAGTTCGACATGGTGGTATTTGACCCTGGCGCTGGCTCCTGCAGCATTTTTGAAATCAAACACAGCACGGAAGCCGTCCCAGGGCAGGCGCGCCATCTGACAGACGTGGGAAAGTGCTCTGATACGGAGCACCGCTACGGGCCGATTACCGGGAAATACGTGCTGTACCGGGGAGAAAGCCATGCCGCGGGGGACATTCAGTATTGGAATGTGGAGGAATATCTGAAATCCCTGAAAGATTGCAGAAAAATGGGCTAAAAATGCCGTGGTACAATTGATTTTTCCGGAAAGCTCTTGTATACTAGACAATAGAATCCTCTCTTGGATTCTATTGTACAGACAGACGCAGCCATAAACAAATATTGACAGACAAATGAGGTAGAAATGGAGAATAAATCGTACAAATCAGGCTTTGTCACCTTGATCGGCAGGCCGAACGTGGGAAAATCCACGCTGATGAACCATTTGATCGGGCAGAAGATCGCCATCACGTCCAACAAGCCCCAGACCACCCGCAACCGGATCCGCACCGTGCTGACCACGGAGGAGGGCCAGATTGTGTTCGTGGACACACCGGGCATCCACAAGACCAAGAACAAGCTGGGCGAGTACATGGTCACCGCCGCGGAGACCACCCTGGACCAGGTGGACGTGATCCTGTGGCTGGTGGAGCCCTCCAGCTTCATCGGAGCCGGGGAGCGGCATATCATCGAGGAGCTGCAGAAGGTGAAGACCCCTGTGATCCTGGTGATCAACAAGACGGATACCGTGAAAAAGGACGAAATCCTTTTCTTTATCGACACCTATCGCAAGGCTTTGGACTGCGCGGAGATTGTGCCCGTGTCCGCCCTGAAGGGGGACAATACGGAGGAGCTGGTGAAGTGCATCTTCAAGTACCTGCCCGAAGGGCCGGCCTATTTTGACGAGGACACCATCACCGACCAGCCCATGCGGGAGATTGTGGCGGAGCTGATCCGGGAGAAGGCCCTGCGCCTCCTGGAGGACGAGGTGCCCCACGGAATCGCCGTCAGCGTGGAGTCCATGCAGGAGGCTGACAAAATCTGCCACATCGACGCGGCCATCGTCTGCGAGAAGGATTCCCACAAGGGCATCATCATCGGGAAGGGCGGCCAGATGCTGAAGAAGATCGGCAGCGAGGCCAGGCTGGAGATCGAGGAGATGCTGGAGATGCAGGTGAATCTGAAGATTTTCGTGAAAGTGCGCAAGGACTGGCGGGACAGCGACCATCTGCTGCGGAATTTCGGCTACAATCAGAAGGATATTTCCGGCAAAGATTAGAAAGACCTGCCAGATAAATCCACGAATATAAAAATTGAAAATGCAGACTCTAAGTGTGGAAAGAAGTTCTGAGCCACAGGCCGGACATCGCCGGGATGTGGCGGGAAGCTTGGTACGCAGGAGGATGCAGGAATGGAAGAAGGATACTGGAAGCAGTTCGAGAGCAGCGGGAAAGTGGAGGACTATCTGTCCTTCGTTTCCAGCGCAAGGCAGGAACAGACCAAAAAGGGCGACCTTGCAGGACCATATCTGGCTGACTGGAGTCCTACTCAAGCAGAGCCTCGTTGGCGACCACGACTGGCGTAT
>CAMQOJ010000487.1 GCA_947003375.1 uncultured Lachnospiraceae bacterium | reverse complement strand
GGGATCCACTGTCCCGGAGAGGTCGAAGCCCCCGGCTGCCAAGGCCGCCCCATAAGACCCATAGGCCTCCTCAAAGCCGCCGAAATCAGCCTCCTCCACGGCCCCCAGCAGATCCTCTGCGCCCACCACGCCGGCTTTGGCCGCAGCCGCCACCACAGACCTCACCTCATCCGTGAACAAGATATCCTGCGCATAGGTGCCGCAGGCCTCCTGGTAAGCCCCGCCCCCTATGCCCAGCAGATGCCACCCATCTCCGAACACGCCATCGTTGGCCCAGTCGGTGGCAATGGTGCCCACTGTGGTGACGGAGATGTAGTACACCAGGAACATCACCGCAGCGAAAATCGGCAGCGCCGCCCATCTATTGGTGACGATGCGGTCGATTCGGTCGGAGACGGACATCCTGCCTTTTTCCTTTCTGGTCAGGCACTCATTTATTATGGAAGAAATGTACTCGTACCGCTCATTGGTGATGATGCTCTCCGTGTCGTCCTCAAAGGCATCCTCCAGCTCCTTAATCTGTGCGGACACGTCCGGGACGCTCTTCATCATCACACCAATCTTGTCATCCCTCTCCAGGAGCTTGATGGCGAAGAAGCGCTTCTGTCCTTCCGGCACGCTGCCTCCCAGCTTCTCTTCCACGGCTTTGATGGCCGCCTCCACGTTCCGGGCAAATTCATGCATGGGGGCCGCCGCCGCTTTTCTCTTGGCTGCGGTTACCACCTTCTTCACGACCGCCTCCAGCCCTGTCCCTTTCAGAGCAGAGATTTCTGTCACCTCGCATCCCAGCCTCTTGGCCAGCCTATCGGTATGTATCCTGTCTCCCGCTTTCTCCACCACATCCATCATGTTCACCGCCATGACCACAGGGATGCCCAGCTCCGTGATCTGGGTGGACAGATACAGGTTCCTCTCGATATTGGTGCCGTCCACGATATTGATGATTGCGTCGGGCCTGTCATTAATCAGATAATTCCTGGCCACCACCTCCTCAAGGGTGTAAGGCGACAGGGAGTATATGCCCGGCAGGTCCATGATGATGATCTCCTCCTCGCTTCCGGGTATAAAGGATTTCTTCAGCCGCCCCTCCTTCTTCTCCACCGTCACCCCCGGCCAGTTGCCCACGAACTGATTGGAGCCGGTCAATGCATTGAATAATGTAGTCTTGCCGCAGTTCGGATTCCCTGCCAGCGCGATTTTGATTGCCATCTCGGTGTTTCCTCCTACTAATTTTTATTAGCCTTAACTAACCATTCGTCATAAAAAATGATGCAGCATGAACCGGAATCACTCCACCTCTATCATTTCTGCATCCGCCTTGCGCAGGGACAGCTCATAGCCCCTGACCGTCACTTCAATCGGGTCTCCGAAGGGGGCCACCTTTCTCACAAAGACATCCACGCCCTTCGTAATCCCCATGTCCATGATGCGCCTCTTCACCGGCCCCTCTCCCGAGAGCCTCTTCACCTTCACAGTCTGCCCGCAGGCAGTATCCCTCAATGTACTCACTGCTGTGCTCCTCCTGTTCCAATCATGATCCTGTTCGCCATGTCCTTACCGATGGCCACCCTGGATTCCTTGATATTGACGATGATATTCCCCCCTGTCTCAGAGATGACGGTCACCGCCCCTCCCACTACAAAGCCCAGGTCCTCCAGGAATTTCCTGGTCTCCTCCCTGCCGCCTACCTTTTTGATCACATTGCGCTCCCCCGCATGGGCCATTGACAACGGCATATTTGCCTCCTCCTTATCTCTGAATCTGTTGTGGACGGGCTTCCACCCCCTTTTTGAGAATGGTTCTCACCCATCTACGCATTAGTATATGCTAACTTCTGTATGTTGTCAATAACCAATTTGGAAATCTATCCAAAATATTCCTGAGCAAAGTTCTCCCGGGCAGAATTTCCCCGAAAAAAATCCCGCCCCTATCTGCCGTAATTCCGGCAGATAAAGGGCGGAACGCGTTCCCCTATAGCATATGTACGCCGTAGGCGCACCCTATCTTTTCCCCCTTCCGGATCCAGTCCGCATAGGCGCGGCGGAAGGATGTGTCCTGGGGGAGCTTGTCCACATCCCCCTCGTAGTTTACATCGAACAGCCGCCAGACCTCCGAATAGTCGTCGGCCTCCTCCACGTCCAGGATATCGAAGCCGGAGATGAAGGAGTACAGATTGGAATCCGGCGAGAGCACCTCCTTGTTGCGGGGGAACAGCAGCCAGGAGTGGCATACGAAGGCCACAGGATCTACCTGGAATCTCTCTTTGAAGAACGCGGCTCCCAGCTCATAGGATCTGCGCACGCTCTCCGGGTCAAGCCGTTCTCCCGTCCGGGGGATGTGGGTGTTCAGGACAGGGCTCTCCGGGTTCAGCACGATGCCGTCCTTCTCGTAATGGTAGCGGAAGGGTACGATTTCGAACTGCAGCTTCTGGAAGCCGAAGCGGGTCATGTTGAAGAATCCCCCGTACCATCCCGGCACAAAGGTGCCCCAGATGCCGTATACGCATCTGCACTCGTCCAGCTTCCATTTCAGGTCGCACATGGAGGTGCGCCAGATCTGCACGTCTATCCCCTCCTGCCTGTAATACTCCCGCAGGGTCTTCGAGAAACAGGCCAGCATCAGGAAATTCCCCGTGTATTCATGGATGCCTGCTCCGGAGGATATCTCCGCCATCTTTTTGAAGGCCTGGTCGTAGTCCATGTTTTTGTCGCTGGCGTAGGATTGCAGGAGCGCCTGGAATCCGCTCTCCAATGCGGCGTCTGCCGCAATTATGTCATAGGCCTGCTCAAAGGCGGCCCGTGCCTCCTCCGGATACGAGAATTCCTCGAAAAAATCTCTCAGATACGTTTTCATGATTGATCTCCCTCTCTTTCACCGTGGCCATTTCAGGCTCGTCCACGCCCGTCATGGGATTCGGCATCTTTTCGTCTATTATCTATACTGCTTAACGCTGAATGCTGCTTAAGTAATCATGCGATTGAACCGGTCAGCGTTATGCAGTCTGGTTTCACGGCAAGTGAAATCGTTAAGCAGCATAAAATGATACGGCAATGATTTTTCAGAAAACTCCTTATCTGATAACCAACTCCCAGTCCGTACCGTCATCTATGCTGATGCTGCACACAGTCTCCGAGCCGTCCTCAAAATGAAACGTATACTCGAATTTACCGTCCTCAAAGTCCAGATAAGTCTCGCTGTCCAAAGTCATCTCCGCGCCGTTCATGGCTTCCTTGATCTGGTCTCTGGTATATCCCTCATAATTCACGCCGTTTATCAGGATCTCCCCTGTGGCATAGTCCGGATCTTGATAATCAATCACGACACGGAATACCTTCCCATCTTCAAAAGCGACTTTTTGTGAGCCCTTATTGGCGGCATACATGGTTCCATAAGTGACATCGCCCTTCATGGCATAGAAATTCTCCCATGAGCTGCCGTCAATCTGGGCTTTCCCATCATGAGAATATTTATCTGTGAATCCCGCTTCCACGACCTCTGCTATCTTGGTCTTCCCCAGTTCCAGTTCCAAAGATCCGTCATAAGTCAGTACGGCCTTCTTCCCGATTCCGCTCGA
>CAMQOJ010000486.1 GCA_947003375.1 uncultured Lachnospiraceae bacterium | reverse complement strand
TGGACAGGCGAACCATATCAAGAAGATAAGGAAAGAGGACCTGGAAAGTCTCGCACAGGAGATCCGGGATTTCCCGCTACGGACGATCAGCGTCACGGGAGGGCATCTGGGGGCGAACCTGGGGGCCGTGGAGCTGACCATGGCCCTGCACCTGGCCCTGAATCTCCCGAAGGACAAAATCATCTGGGACGTGGGGCATCAGTCCTACACCCACAAGATCCTCACCGGCCGGAAGGGCAGGTTCGAGACCCTGCGCCAGTTCCATGGCCTCAGCGGCTTCCCCAAGCGCAAGGAAAGCGAATGCGACGTCTTCGACACAGGCCACAGCTCCACCTCCCTGTCCGCGGGGCTGGGACTGGTGAAGGCCCGGGAGATTACAGGCGGCAGCGAGACGATCGTATCGGTAATCGGGGACGGGTCGTTGACCGGGGGCATGGCCTACGAGGCCCTGAACAACGCCGCCAAGCTGGAGACGAACTTCATCATCATCCTGAACGACAACAACATGTCCATCTCCGAGAACGTGGGGGGGATGTCCAAATATCTCAACAGCATCCGCACGGCCTCCGGCTATCTGGACCTGAAAAAGGGAATCTACAATGCCCTCCAGGGCACCAAGCGGGGGGACAGCACCATCAGCCGCATCCGCAGGGCAAAGAGCAGCTTCAAGCAATTGGTGATACCCGGCATGATGTTCGAGGACATGGGCATCACCTACCTGGGGCCTGTGGACGGGCACGACATCCCGGCCCTGGTGGCCACCATCCAGGCCGCCAAGCGGGTGGAGGGTCCGGTGATGATTCACGCGCTGACGGAGAAAGGCAGGGGATACCGGCCCGCGGAGCGCCATCCCGCCAGGTTCCACGGCACGGAGCCCTTCGACATCGAGACGGGCATCCCCTCCCACCCCAGGACAGTGGCCAATTATACGGACATCTTCTCCACGGTGATGTGTAAGCTGGGCCAGAGGGACGACAGGATTGTAGCCATCACCGCCGCCATGCCGGACGGCACCGGGCTGAAACGGTTCCACAACATGTATCCGGACCGCTTCTTCGACGTAGGCATAGCGGAGCAGCACGCGGTGACCTTCGCGGCAGGGCTGGCGGTGGGGGGCATGAAGCCCATCGTGGCCGTGTACTCCTCCTTCCTGCAGCGGGCCTACGACCAGATTCTGCACGATGTGTGCCTGCAGAACCTCCCTGTGGTATTCGCCATCGACAGGGCGGGGCTGGTGGGCAGCGACGGGGAGACCCATCAGGGGGTATTCGACCTTACATATCTCTCCGGCATCCCGAACATGCATATCTGCGCCCCCAAGAATAAGTGGGAGCTGTCGGACATGCTGAAGTTCGCGGTGTCCCTGGGAGCGCCCGTGGCGGTGCGCTATCCCAGGGGGACGGCCTACGCGGGGCTGAAGGAGCACCGGGAGCCCGTAAGCCTGGGCAGGGCAGAGTGGATCTACAGGGAGCGGGAGATCGCGCTGTTCGCGCTGGGCAGCATGGTGAAGACCGCCGAGGCCGTGCGGGAGCGGCTGAAGGCCATGGGCCATGAGGTGAGCCTGATCAACGCCAGGTTCGTGAAGCCCATTGACGAGGAGGCCGTGGCCGAAGCCTGCGGGAACCATAATCTGATTGTCGCCATGGAGGAGAACGTGGCCTGCGGCGGCTACGGGGAGAAGGTGCTGGCTTATATGAACGAAAAGGGCCTGGGCAGCCGCTTCCTGGGCATAGCCGTTCCCGATGTCTTCGTGGAGCACGGCAACGTGGAGCTGCTGAAGCAGGAGATCGGCATGGACGCGGAGGGCATCGTGGGCAGGATCCTGGAGAGAATCGGTGAGGCGTAGGAAAACAGATGAAAGAACGTTTGGATGTCATATTGGTAAAACAGGGCCACGCGCCCTCCAGAGAAAAGGCCAGGGCCATCATCATGTCCGGCAATGTCTATGTGAACGGACAGAAGGAGGATAAGGCCGGGACATTTTTCGATGAGGCGAAGATCGCGCTGGAGGTGCGGGAGAGCGCCCTGCGCTATGTGAGCCGGGGCGGCCTGAAGCTGGAGAAGGCCGTGGAGGCATGGGGGTTTTCCCTGGCGGATAAGGTGTGCATGGACATCGGGGCTTCCACCGGGGGCTTTACGGACTGCATGCTGCAAAACGGAGCCGCAAAGGTCTATGCCGTGGACGTGGGGCACGGGCAGCTTGCCTGGAAGCTCCGGGGCGATGAAAGGGTGGTCTGCATGGAGCAGACGAACTTCCGGTACGTTGTGCCGGAGGACATCGGGGAGCCGCTGGACTTTGCCAGCGTGGACGTGTCCTTCATCTCCCTGACGAAGATATTGATTCCCGCCCGGAACCTGCTGAAGCGCGGCGGGGAGATGGTCTGCCTGATCAAGCCCCAGTTCGAGGCGGGCAGGGACAAGGTGGGCAAGAAGGGCGTGGTCAGGGAGCCGGAGATTCACGGGGAGGTCATCCGGAAAATCATCGACTACGCGGACATAGTCGGATTTGCCCCGTTGCATTTGGACTACTCCCCGGTGAGAGGGCCGGAGGGGAACATCGAGTATCTGCTGCACCTGAAAAAAGAGGAGGAGCCGTCTGCCGAACTGAGAGGCCTGTCCGAGCGGGACGCCGAGGAGCGGCTGCGGGAGGCTCTGGAGAGCAGCGGGGGGCTGTCCCGGCAGCCTGGCTGGGAGAGCCTGATCGGGGAGACGGTGGCGGCTTCCCATGCACAGCTATGAAGGAGCCGGAGAGCCATGAAGCATTTTCTGATCTATACCAATCGACAGAAGGACAGGGACTTGGCCACCACAAAGCGGATTTGCGACTTCCTGCGGCTGAAGGGGAAGCGCGTCACCGTCATGGCCCAGGGAATTTGCGGGTCGGGTGAGGATTCTCGCCAGGCCCCTTGGCGGCGGGCAGAGGGCGGCGCTGTGTGGCCGTATCAGGAGCCGGGGCGGGATGGAGGTTCAGAGCGAATTCGGCAGTGGCCGGAGCCGGGCAGCTCCCTGGAGGTTCCCGCGGACGCGGATTGCATGATTGTGCTGGGCGGGGACGGCACGGTGCTGCAGGCGGCCAGGCTGACGAAGATGCTGCGGGTTCCCATCATCGGCGTGAACCTGGGCACACTGGGCTATATGACAGAGGTGGAGGTGCCGAACCTGGAGGAGTCGCTGGAACGGCTGATTGCCGGAGACTATGCGCAGGAGAGCCGTATGATGCTGGGCGGCAAGGCCGTATTCGGGGACGGCCGGACAGAGGAGGGGTGGGCGCTGAACGATATCGTGATTGCCAGAAGCGGCCCCCTGCAGATCATCAAATTCAATATCTTCGTCAATGGCCAGTTCCTGAACGATTACAGCGCGGACGGCGTAATCGTGACTACGCCCACCGGCTCCACGGGCTACAATCTGTCTGCAGGAGGGCCTCTGGTAGAGCCCGGCGCCAGATTGATCGTGCTGACGCCCATTTGTCCCCACTCCCTGAACCAGAGGAGTATAGTCCTTTCCCCGGAGGATGTGATAGAAATCCAGATCTGTCTCTTATACACATCTGACGCTGCCGACGAAGAGACTCGTG
>CAMQOJ010000485.1 GCA_947003375.1 uncultured Lachnospiraceae bacterium | reverse complement strand
CTGTTACCCCACTAAGCCCGTCATCCCCTTCATCAAGGTCACCCAGGACCGCCTGGTGCTGGAAATCCAGCGTGGCTGCATCCGGGGCTGCCGCTTCTGCCAGGCAGGCCAGTTGTACCGCCCTGTCAGGGAGAGGGACGTGGAGACTCTGAAGAAATATGCCCTGGAGATGCTGGACGGCACCGGATATGAGGAGATTTCCTTAAGCTCCTTAAGCTCCAGCGATTACTCCAGGCTGCCGGAGCTGGTGGATTTCCTGATAGAGGAGTGCAGCAAGAGGCATGTGAACATCTCCCTGCCGTCCCTGCGCATCGATGCTTTCTCCCTGGATGTCATGAGCAAGGTCCAGGACGTGAAGAAATCCAGCCTGACCTTCGCGCCGGAGGCGGGGAGCCAGCGCCTTCGGAACGTCATCAACAAAGGCCTCACGGAGGAAGCCATCTTAAAGGGGGCCGCGCTGGCCTTCGAGGGTGGCTGGACCAGGGTAAAGCTCTACTTCATGCTGGGGCTGCCCACGGAGACCCAGGAGGATATCCGGGGAATCGCGGAGCTCTCCAACAAGATTGCGGCCACCTATTTTGATACTGTCCCCAAGGAGCGCAGGGCGGGCGGGAGAGTGCAGATCGTAGCCAGCACCTCCTTTTTCGTGCCAAAGCCCTTTACCCCCTTCCAGTGGGCGGCCCAGTGCACCAAAGAGGACTTCCTGGACAAGGCCTATCTGACCAGGACCGCCATCTCCGAACAGTTGAACCAGAAGAGCATCAAATACAACTGGCACGAGGCCGATGCCAGCGTCATGGAGGGAGTCCTGGCCAGAGGGGACAGGCGGCTGTGCGACGTCATCCGCAGGGTCTATGAAAATGGCGGCTTCTATGACGCCTGGGGAGAATATTACGACAATGACAGATGGCTGGAGGCCATGGAGGAATGCGGCCTCACTGTCCATTTCTATACCCACAGGGAAAGGCCTCTGGACGAGATCCTTCCCTGGGACTTCATCGACTGCGGCGTCACGAAGGAATTTCTGAAGCGGGAGTGGGAAAAGGCGAAGCGGGAAGAGACCTCCGAGAACTGCAAGCAGAAATGCCAGGGCTGCGGCGCCGCCAGGTTCGGAGGAGGTATCTGCTTCGAGCCCAGATAAGCCAGGCGCTGTCCCGGATATAGCCGGGATGCGGCACCGCCATTTTCCGCAGTGCCGCATTCAGCCGGCAAGACAGCCAGCAACAGGGAGAAAAACTCCCGGGAAGGACGCATTCTTATGAGACTCCGTATTAAGTTCAGAAAATATGGCCCTGTCCGCTATACCGGACATCTGGATGTCATGCGCTTCTTTCAAAAAGCCATACGCAGGGCGCAGATCGATGTGGTGTATTCCAGGGGCTTCAGTCCCCATCAGGTCATGGCCTTCGCCGCTCCTCTCGGCGTAGGGCTGACCAGCAATGGGGAATATATGGATATAGAAGTCCATTCCATCACCTCCTGCGCAGACGTCCTGGAGCGGCTGAATGCCGTCAGCGTGCCCGGAATAGAGGTCACATCCGTGAAGGCGCTGCCGGATACCGCAGGAAACGCCATGGCCAGCGTGGCAGCGGCGGCTTACACAGTGCGCTTCCGCGAAGGCAGGGAGCCTGTGGCGGATTTGGCCGCGGCCCTGTCTGCCTTTCTGGCCAGGGATCAGATATTGGTCACCAAGGAGACGAAGAAAGGAAACCGGGAGGTGGACATCAGGCCCGGCATCTTTCAGCTTGCCGCCTACATGGAGGACTCCTGTATGGAAGAGGGACAGACCGGCAGCCGCCTGGTCATCCGCATGCTGGTAGATGCCTCCAGCAGCGGAAATATCAAGCCTGTCCAGGTGATAGAGGCAATGCTTGCGGAACAGGGGGAAAGCCTGCAGGAAAATGCGCTTATGATTACCAGGGAAGAGGTGTACGCCGAAATGCCCTCCTCCCATGATGCAGCTGCATCGGAGCGGATACTTGTTACATCAGAGCGTGTGCTTGTCCCCCTGGACGCGGTCGGAATAGAGCATTCCGTGGAAATACATTCTCTGGAAGGCAAAGGAGATTGATGACATGAGCAGAAGCATTGCGCCAAAATCCTCTGTAACCCTTACGGAAGAAGAGACGACGCTGCGGAAGACCACAGACCAGGGGAAGCTGCTTTTCACATCCTATCGCGGACAGCGCTGCGCTCTGGCCATACAGAACAACCGCCTGGTGGAGGCATCCTTTTTCCCCCAGATTCCCAGCAAGATAGGCTCCGTCTACATCGGCAAAGTAAAGAACATAGTCAAGAACATCAATGCCTGCTTTGTGGAAATCGAAAAAGGGGAGCTGTGCTTCCTCTCCCTGAAGGAAATCAATGCGGTGCCGTCCTGGAATGCCCCTTTGAACCGTATCGCCGACGGGCGGCTCCTGGAGGGAGATGAAATCCTTGTCCAGGTCACCCGGGATGCCCAGAAGTCGAAACGGGCCTCCGTGACCACCCAGATATCCCTGTCCAATGAGTATTTTGTGCTGACAATGGGTTCAAAGAGAGTATGCTACTCCACAAAACTCGGCAAAAAGCGAAGGGAGCTCCTGCACAGGATGTTGCGGGAGGCAGGAATCCTGGACACAGACCAGGGCGACTGCCTGGTACAGGAATGCCAGGCGCTTCTGTCGGATGCCTGGCTGAGCCGTCTGAAATCCGAAAGCGTCGAACTCATGTCCTTTGTCCTGCCTTCCACCGGAATGATCGTCCGTACAAAGGCGGAGGAACAGGAGAGTGCGGAAGAGCTGCTGGAGCATTTCTACGACCTGGCCGCACAGTATATCAGGCTGCTTTATTTTGCCAGATACCGGAACTGCTTTTCCTGTCTGAGAAAGGCGAATACAGAGGTGGAAGCCACGCTGATGCAGTTTTCGTTCAATGCCTTTGGCGCGGCATCCGAAGAGACCCCATCATGGGAAATCATCACGGATCAGAAGCCGCTTTATGAGCAGATTATACACTATGAGAAGGAGAATGCCCTGGATGTCCCGGTGCGTCTGTACCAGGACAGCATGCTTTCCCTTTCCGCGCTGTATGGCATCGAGGGGAAGCTGAAACCGGCGCTGGAGACCAGGATATGGCTGAAATCAGGCGGCTATCTGGTCATAGAGCCCACGGAGGCCCTGACAGTCATCGATGTGAATTCCGGGAAGTGCGAGGATGGGAAGAATCCTGAGGACACATACCGCAGCATCAATCTGGAGGCGGCGGAAGAAGTGGCGTTCCAGCTTCGGCTGCGGAACCTTTCAGGCATTATCATCGTGGATTTCATAAACATGCAGTCGCCCGGCGACAATGCGCAGCTACTCTATGTGCTGAAGTCCCTTGTAAAGCGGGACAAAGTAAAGACTACGGTTGTAGACATGACGCCTCTGGGGCTGGTGGAGATTACCCGGAAAAAAATCAGCAAGCCGCTGCGGGAACAGCTTCATTTTTCGGATGTATTGTAAAGCTGTCTCCTAATTGAAGAAAAGCTTTCATATGGAAGAAAAGGTTTGTCAATAGCTTTTTGAAAAAGTGGGGGAATTTATAAAATGGAAGAAGAGCATTCCAGGGTGACTGGAAA
>CAMQOJ010000484.1 GCA_947003375.1 uncultured Lachnospiraceae bacterium | reverse complement strand
GAGCAACGCTCCTTGGGTGTTTTCGCAAAGTCTCCCCGCCCCCGTCCGACTGGTTTTCCGCGGAATGGCTGTCTGCGCTTGTGTGAAAGGAAGTTTGTAAATTTGTGCACAAGCTCTTGCAAAAGGAAGGAAATGGGATTAAAATAGGGATTGTAAGCGCTTACATGCGCTGCTGCAAAAAAACTGAGAAGATTGGAGGGGTATCATTTTATGGGAATGCAAATGGGCTTTCGCTGGTATGGCGAGGGCAATGACGACATTAAGTTGAGCGACATTAAGCAGATTCCGGGCGTGACGAGCATCGTGTGGGCGCTGCATGACAAGATGCCGGGGGAAGTCTGGGAAGTGGAAGAGATTGCCAAGGTGCAAAGGCAATTGGAGCCTTATGGCTTCAATATGGACGTGGTGGAGTCCGTGAATGTCCATGATGATATCAAGATCGGACTGCCCAGCAGGGACGGGTATATCGCCAACTATATCCAGACGATACGGAATCTGGCCAGGTTCGGGGTGAAAGTCATCTGTTATAATTTCATGCCGGTGTTCGACTGGACGCGGACGGATCTGTTCCATCCGGTGGGGGACGGCTCTACGGCTCTGTATTATGAGGCGGACAAGATTCACGACGATCCCAAGGAGATGGCGGATTATATCCTGAACAATCTCCATGGGCTGACTTTTCCGGGCTGGGAGCCGGAGCGCATGCGTAAGCTGGATGAGCTGTTCGAGGCTTACAGGCCAGTGACTAAGGAGAAGCTTTGGGAGAACCTGAAGTACTTTCTGGAGAAGCTGATGCCGGTGTGCCATGAGTGCGATATCAGGATGGCGATTCATATGGACGATCCTCCATGGGATATCTTCGGATTGCCGAGATTGTTGGTGGACGCGGCTTCTGTGGACAAGTTCCTGGAGATGGTGGACGATCCTTACAATTGTCTGACGCTTTGCTCGGGAAGCCTGAACGCGAATCCGGAGAACAATGTGGCCAGTATCGTGCGCAAGCACTGTGACAGAATCGCTTTCGCCCATATCCGCAATGTGAAGCATTTCCCCAATGGGGATTTCTCCGAGGCCAGCCACAGGGACTGCGATGGGGACACGGGTATCCTGGATATCATCAAGGCGTACCATGACTGTGGGTTTGAGGGGTATATCCGTCCCGACCACGGACGTCATCTGTGGGACGAGGGGCCGGGCAATGTGCGTCCCGGCTATGGGCTGTATGACCGGGCTATGGGCATTATGTATATGTGGGGCATCTGGGACATGCTGGATAAGCTGGACATGGAGAAAAAATAGGATTCCATGGAAGAATAGAATTCCATGTAATAATAGAATTCTATGGAGGAGTAGCATTCTATGGAATAAGAGCATTCCGGCGGAGAAATCGGTTCAGGTATGGAGACGCGGTCTTGGCATTGGCTGGCTTTCAGGGCGGATTCTGAATCGGTCCGGAGCATGAGGAATGCTGATGCGGGACATGCTGCCCGGGGATGGACAGTGTCCATGGGCGGCAACATAAGCCGGGATATTAGGATTCGGGGAATCAGCCCTGGGCATCTGCCGGGATCAGCAAGGCAAGTCAGCCCTGAGGTGGTAGGAGTCCTTGAGATGGCAGAAGGGCTTGTTATGGGCGGGGCGATTCCCCGGAAGAAAAGGAGTTGGTAGCATTTATGAAATTGCTTGACATCAAAAATGGAATCGGCCCGGAATGGGCGGAAAAAGGGTATCAGTTGCCTCGGTTCGACATCCAGGCTGTGCGGGAGAAGACCCATGCGGAGCCTACTTGGGTGCATTTTGGGGCGGGGAATCTGTTCCGGGCGTTCCCGGCGGCTATTCTGCAGCAGGCCCTGGACTCCGGAAAATATGACAGGGGTGTCATTGTGGCGGAGGGCTTTGATTTCGAAATCATCGACAAGGCCTACGCGCCCTATGACAATTTAAGCCTGCTGGTTTGCCTGCAGTCAGACGGGAATATCCAGAAGAAGGTGATTGCCTCCGTGACGGAGAGCCTGAAGGCGGACGCGCAGTTCCAGGCGGATTGGACCCGGCTGGCGGAGATTTTCGCGAATCCCAGTCTACAGATGATTTCCTTTACGATTACGGAGAAGGGGTACGGCGCGGCTCCGGCGGATCTGGAGCGGGGCCTGAAGCCTGTGCTGATCATGGGCAAGGTGACATTGCTCCTGTATGAGCGCTTCCTGGCCGGGAAGCTGCCCCTGACGGTGCAGAGCATGGACAACTGCTCCCACAACGGGGACAAGGTGAAATCCGCCGTCATAGCCTATGCCGACAGGTGGGCACAGGAGGGGCTGGTTCCCGGGGAATTCCTGGAGTATGTGCAGGATCCCGCCAGGGTGACCTATCCCTGGAGCATGATCGACAAGATTACGCCCCGCCCGGACGAGAAGGTGCAGAAGATGCTGGCGGAGGACGGGTTCGAGGACAATTACACCATCCTTACGGATAAGCGCACCTACACCGCGCCCTTTGTCAATGCGGAGGAGACGGAGTACCTGGTCATCGAGGACAATTATACCAATGGCCGTCCGCCCCTGGAGCTGGGCGGCGTGATGTATGTGGATAGGGAGACGGTGGACAAGGTGGAGCGGATGAAAGTCTGCACCTGCCTGAATCCTCTGCATACCGCTATGTCCATCTACGGGTGTCTGCTGGGATATGAGCTGATTTCCGCGGAGATGGCGGATGAGGATATCAGGGGGCTGATTACCAAGCTTGGCCATATCGAGGCCATGCCGGTGGTGACGGATCCAGGTGTCTTGAAACCGGCGGACTTCATCGATGCCGTGCTGAACCGCCGTCTGCCCAATCCTTTCATGCCGGACGCGCCCCAGCGCATCGCCACGGACACCAGCCAGAAGATTCCCATCCGCTTCGGCGAGACCATCAAGGCTTATCAGGCCAGGAATCTGAACATGGACGATTTGGTGCTGTTGCCTCTGGTGCTGGCAGGATATGCCCGGTATCTGCGGGGCATCGACGACGAGGGCAAGGCCTTCGAGCCGTCGCCGGATCCGTTGTTGGAGGAGCTTCGGACAATCGTGGCGCCGCTGGAGGTGAAGGAGGGAGAGCAGGACTTCTCCTGCCTTAGGAATCTGTTCGGCCGCACAGACGTGTTCGGCGTGGATCTCTATGCGGCGGGCTTGGGAGAGCGCATCGAGGGGATGGCTGCGGAGCTGTTCGCAGGCCCTGGAGCTGTGCGCAGGACGCTGCATAAATATGTCTCTGCCCGGTAGGGGCGTGAAAGATGATGGGGCGGTGGATAAGCCTGGCGCTCAGGCTTTATCCGCCGCCGAAATCATTTTCTGCCTCCTGAATTCTCTGCCCACCAACAGGGCGGACAGCAGAAATGCCCCAAATTCGGCCACAGGCCCCGCCAGCACGCAATTACTTTTTGCCGCCGGGCCTGATGTCCTTATGGTTGATTTTGGAGCGAGGCATATCAACCTCCGCTTTCTTGTAGCCGTCGGCCGATTCCGATATAATGTCCTTATCCGGGGCAGTGCCACCGGAGATAGGACGATACGAGACGGGAGGTATTCAGATGATTGATCGGGAACAGATAGGAATCAGGATAGCAG
>CAMQOJ010000483.1 GCA_947003375.1 uncultured Lachnospiraceae bacterium | reverse complement strand
AGATCCTCATCTGTCTCGTGGGCTCGGAGATGTGTATAAGAGACAGGCCTGTAAGCTATAGCAGCCTATAATGAAAGAAGCTGTCCGGGATTCGGACAGCCCCCTATTACTTTTTCTTTAACTCTGTTTCCAGCCGCACGATTTCTTTCTCGCCCTCGTTCTGGGCCTTCTGGAGCGCCCTTACCTGCTCCTCCACGCCCTCCAGCTTAATCTGGGTGGAAATCAGCTCATGCCGCAGGTCGTACAGCTCCTTGTCCTTGGCCGCCAGCTCATCCTCCAGGGCGGATATCTGCTTCTTCGCCTTAAAATAGTCATCAGCGATGTTCAGTTGGAGCAGCACCCCCTGGGTATCCGCAGGCTGCCGCTTGAACCCGTCCAGCTTGCTGTACTCGTTTATCTTGTTGTTGATATAGGACGCCACCTTTTGCAGATATTCTTCACTTTCGTAACCGCTCAGAGTGAATACCTTGCCACCGATGATTACCTCTGTGTCTGTCTTGGAAGACGAAGCCATGCCCCCACCCCTTTTGTGAAAATGTGTTTCCCTTTTTGTCCACTCACATTATATCTCATAATGGGGTGACAGGCAAGCATTAATTTCTCGGGCATTGGGATAAAGTCTTTCCGCCTCAGGCCAGGAACCTGTCCACGATCTGCTGCCTGTATTTCGGCGACAGGGAGGAGAAGAACGCGGAATACCCCGTCACCCGCACCACCAGGTCGGGATCGCTGTCCGGATCGGCGTGGGCCTTCAGCAGCCTCTCTTTGGTCAGGCAGTTCAGATTGATCAGTGTCCCTCCCATGTGGTTGTGGGCATGGATCAATGTCTCCAGCGCCTCCACGCCGCCCTCCTTGGTAATCATGGAGCTGTCCACGTCCAGGTGCAGCGGGGAGGAATTCCCGTAGCCCGGCTGGAGCCTGGCCACCGTGTTGGCCTTCAGGGAAGGGGCAAAGGTATGCAGGCCGCTGGCGAACCCCGGGTCGGGCTCATTGGAGTGGGAAATGGGCTCCCCCGCTTTCCGTCCGTTTGGCGTGGCCGGAAGGGCCTCTCCGTACCTGACGATGTCTCCGTGGGAAAACATGCCCGCCACCACCTTCAGATGATGCTTCGGGGTAGGCTCCTCCATGCACAGGTCCACGAACAGGTTTCGGATCCGCTCCGCCCACTTCATGGAAGGGGAATGAGGCGCCCCCAGCCGGTCTATGTTCTTCAGCATCAGCCGGATCCTCTCATATCCCTGGTAATCCGCTTCCAGGGCCGTATACAGCTCCGGATAGGTGAGCGCCCGCTCCGTCTCGATCCGCTGCTCCATGGCGGCAAAGGAATCCGCCACCGTGGCCAGGCCGATGCCGTCTATGTTCAGGTCCATGATGTCCACGCCGCCCTGGGCGCAGTTCAGCCCCCGCTCTATGGGCCCGTGCATGAACAGGTTCAGCACGATCTCCGGCGTGTCCTGTGACACATGCTCATAATGCCAGTCGTACCCCTCCTTCACGCAGTCCACCATCACCTTCAGATGCCCGGCGAACAGCTCCCACAGCTTCTCCGTCCCCGGCTGCTCCATGCCCTTCATCTCCTCCATGGCATGGCAGAGAGCCATAGGCATGCTGATCCTGGTCACGTCCTGCAGGGGATATTCCACCCCGGGAATGGCCGTCCAGTTGCAGCCGCATTTCACCCGCATCCGGGCCAGCTCCCTGGGGAAGCCGTTCCTGGCGAATCCCTCCTCGCAGCCCTGGCTGCAGGAATAGCACACCCCTGTGCCGTCCTCCATGTTGTATTCCAGGGATCTGCGCAGAAGCGTCCCGTCCATCCCGTCATGGACGCGGATTCCCACATTGGAGGGGATCTTCAGGTAATGAACCGCATCCAGGATGAGGAAACTGACTCTGCTGGTCAATTCCGCGTCCCCCGAGGGCGTCAGGCCGCCGATTTGGGAATAATGGGTATCATTGAAGAACAGGCTGGCGAAATACCAGACGGCCTCCTCGTCCGTAAGGCCCAGCTTTTCCCTGTCCCTTTCATAATAAGGCCGGAACAGCTCGTCCATCTGCCCCAGCGCGCCTCCGGCGTAGTACATTCTGTCGATGCACTGGAAATGGGCCGTGAACTGGCAGGCCTGCCGCAGGGTGCGGGGCGGGTTCTCCAGGAGCCATGCATTGCAGTCCGCCACCTGGGCATAATGGGCCCGCAGCTCCTCCGATTCCGCCTCCTCCGCCATCTTCCCGGCGGCCTCCACATGCCGTCCGATCCATTCCAGGACGCCCAGGAGGAGCTGCTCCTCCCCCTCATAGAAGGCCGGATCCCCATGCACATTCTTTTCCTTATAGAACCTCACCTTCTCCAGCAGCCCCTTCCACCCAAGCTCCAGTCCGATCGTCAGGTCGGGGCACAGATGGTTCATGCCGCCGCAGCCGTGCTGCAGGATATTGTATTTCTCATGGACCGGGTAGAGATGCTTCGGCCTGTTCTCCTCCCGCAATCCGATTTCCATCCACCGGGACAGGTTCCCCGGCCAGCAGGTGGCCAGGGCGCTGGCGGGATTGCAGTACACGGGCATCTCGTTCAGGATCTTCCTGAAGTTCTGCCCCAGAAGCTCCATGCCGTATACCATGCCGTCCTCCCGGTTGATGGGCTGGAACTGAAAATCCGGGAAATCGATGAAGCCGTGGTCGTCTATGTCCAGATGCCCCAGATGCCGGATTTTCTCCTGGTTGATCTGTATCTTGTCGCTGTGGAGCCTGTCTATCCGCTCCCGGATTTTTGCAGACAATACTGTCTTCTCTGTGTCAAGCATACGCTCCTCCTTATCGTCTTCCAAATCTGCCGTCTGTCGGTCTGCTATTCGAACATCCTCTGATACTTCCTCAGGGTCTCCGCATCCACTTCCCGGAAGGCCTCCTGGGCAAGGGGCTCCAGGAGCAGCCCCGCCTTTCCCACGCCCATCCGGTGGTAGCCCAAAAGCTCCACATCGCGAAGCCCGTTGGCCCACAGGAATTCCCTGATGAGCGGAAGCTCCCCGGCGTTCAGCTCCTCTATCACAGGAATCCGGATTTTAATCTCCTTCCCGGTTCCCGCAAGCCGAAGCAGGTTCTCTTTGATCCTCCGGTTGGACGCCCCTGTCAGCTCCCTGTGCACCTCTTCGTGAAAGGCCTTCACATCGTACAGAAAGAGATCCGTATAGGGCAGGATCCGCTCGAAAGACTCATAGGGCACATTCCCTGCGGTGTCCACCGCCGTGTGGATGCCCTTTCCCTTCAGCCGCCGGAGCATCTCTTCCAGGAAATCCGGACGGAGCATGCATTCCCCGCCGGAGAATGTGACCCCGCCGCCGCTTTCCTGATAATAGGGCAGATCCTCCAGCAGGTCTTCCAGCAGCTCCTCCGCCGTCATCTCGCATCCGATCCTGCTGAGGGCCTTTGCGTAACAGCCCCTGGCGCATTTTCCGCAGTCCAGGCAGTCCTCTCTGCGGTAGAGCAGCCCTGCCTCCGGGTCGGGCAGGAGGCACTGCCCCGGGCAGTTCTGGATGCAGCTCCCGCAGCCGATGCATTTCTGCCTGTCGAAGGCGAGCTGGGGCCTGCGCTCATAGGACTCCGGATTGTGGCACCAGAGGCAGCGCAGGTTG
>CAMQOJ010000482.1 GCA_947003375.1 uncultured Lachnospiraceae bacterium | reverse complement strand
ATTACCTCGGGATGAATTAATGTAGTTGGAATTTCTCCCGGGAACTATAGATAAAGAGAGATGAGGTCCGCAATCTCTTTTTCGTCATCAACGATCAGCAATTTGTCTTTCTGCATAAAAGGTACTCCTTCCAATATATTGTGCACATGCTTTTGGATGTGACAGTATAAGGCTCTGAACGAGCTTCTTTTATTTTACTATAAAATACATATGAAAATCTGTCTTTTTTATAAAGAAATATTGAGATTTTACTGCGGTTGATATTCCTTTAAAGTATTTTCGGAAAGCTTATCCCGTTTTGTGGAGTTATCCCATGGCAAACTGCAGGAGGATATGCTATACTTAGGGCATCGGAACGCGATTTGTGAAGCGGGTGAATACCGGAAAAAAGGGTGAAGTGTGGAGGGGGACTGAAATGACAGAGATTAGGTTCTATGAAGATGCAGCGGATGAACTGCTTAAGTTCGCGGTAATCTTTGCTAAAACGCAGAATAAATATGTCTTCTGCAGACACAGGGACAGAGATACATGGGAAGTGCCCGGAGGCCATCGGGAGGACGGGGAAAATATCATGGATACGGCGAAACGGGAACTGTATGAGGAAACGGGGGCTTTGGAATTTGATATAGAGCCCATCTGTATCTATTCCGTTACGGCCCCTGATAATCTGAATCATGGAGAAGAATCTTTTGGAATGTTGTTCTTTGCCGATATCAGGCGCTTTGAAGCAGAGCTGCATAGTGAAATTGAAAAAATCGTGATAACAGACCGGTTCCCGGAGAGATGGACATACCCTGACATTCAGCCCCATTTGATAGAAGAGGCAAAGAAACGGGGGTATCTGTAAAAGGGACGGATTGCAAGGGAGCTTGAACAGCGGGTAAAAGAAAAGGGGGCATCCTGTGTAGAGCTTCAGGCGGTAAATGATGATATGCACGAGGGATATTACGGAAAGGCCGGCTACCGAAATGCAAAAAACTTCGTGATGAAGGTCAAGTGGTTTGAGATGTAGAGATATGGCAATTCATATCGGGGCGGGCGTACATGTGCGTCAGCCATGCAGCGCCCGCTCCCTCCATGCAGCAATCCGTGAAAACAGCCCTTTCATATCGATTGTGGAAAAATCCGTCGTGTCTACCCTGATCTGTTCTCCGGGAACCTCAAAGGTGTCGAAGCCCCTGGATTCGATGCCGCGGAGAAAGTCTTCATAGGAAATCGTCTTCGCCCTCTGCCCCTCCGGGAGGCCTCCGGCCTTTTCCGGATAGCAATCGTTCACCACATGCCCTCTGTGCCTGTCAGGGCTGGATTCCCGTTCCAGGAAACGCCGGTAGAGGACGCTGTAATCGCCTGTCAGGCGCAGCGTCAGCACCGGATATCGGTATCTGGCCAGAAGGGCCTTGATGCCGTCCCCGGAGGCGCGCTCAAAATTGTTCTCCAGGAGAAAGGGCTGTCCTGCCCCCATGAGCTGTCCTGCGACGGCATACATGATTTCCATGCTGGCAATTCCCAGCCTTACCTTCTCCTCCCTGGACCGGAAGCCCACCTGGTCGAACAGAATCTCTTTCAGGGAATCCTTTGATATGACAGGGAGGCGCAGCTCCTCCCCAAGGGCTCTGGCCAGGGTGCTCTTCCCGGAGGCCGGGATTCCTGTCACTAATATGCAGTACATAGGTTCACTCCACTCCTTTTACATCCACCACTTCAATGACCGCCCCCAGTTCCCTGCCCTGCACCAGGAAATCCTCAGAGACATTGCTGTCTGTGATGACGAAATCGTAGTCAATCATCCGGCATACGGAATGGACGGAATGCCTCCCTGTCTTTGACGAAGGGTACAGGCCGATGTTCACGGAGCTGCTCTCCATGACGGCCCGCCCGAACGCCACCCCGGCGCTGTCGTGGATGGATGCCCCGAAATCCAGGGACAATGCGGCGTGGGACAGGAATGCTTTGTCGATCCGGATGCCCTTCACCATCTGGACGGTGTAGAAGTCATGGCAGTGGCCCCGGTGGGACATTTCGCCGCCCAGGAGGATGACGGATACGTTCATCTTTTTCCGCAGGGCCTCCGCAATCGTGACGGAATTCACCAGAGCCGTCACGGGCATGTCCTCCGGCAGGTCCCGGGCCATATAATACCCCACCAGAGAGGTGGTGATGTAAATGACCTCATTGGCCTCGATATGCTTTAGAGCCCGCCTGGCCACAGCCAGATAATCGGGCCGGGGCTCCTGCACATCGACGGGGTTGTAGGTGGCGGAGGGAAAGGTTTCCCCCGGTGCTATGGCAATGGCGCCTCCATGGGTCCTCTGGAGCAGTCCCCTGCTCTCCAAAACCCGGAGGTCGCGCCTGGCGCAGTCGGCGGAGACCTGGTAGAGCTCCCGGATTTCCGATACCAGAATCCGGCCCGATTCATTTACTCTTCTGACGATATCTTTTTGGCGTTCTTCCATGAACATTTTTGATGAGCTCCTTTGGAGGGATTCTTGTTTTTGCTTGTTTATATTTTATTATACTTGTTTATGCTTATATTTGCAAGTGGAATTTGAAATTCGCCAGGCACGTCAAATTATGCTTCCCTGCTGCAGCGTGGATATCCGCCTGGTGAGATGGCTATTGAAAAAAGCGGCATATGGGTTTACAATAGAATCCAAATTTAAGAGGATTCCGGTGCGGATTCCGGCCTGGTTTCTAAGGCTGCGGGATATTGCGGGACATGTTGGGGGAAGCGGAAGCTTCTTGTAATGCGCCCGGCAGGCAGGGCCGAGTCAGGGATAAACGTGTGCGGAAGAGCGGATTGGAGAAGAGAAAGGGGCAGGCAGAAGATGAGGAGCGCGGTATTTTACGGAAAACACGACTTAAGGATTGAGGAGCATGAGATGCCGGCCGTGGGGCCGAAGGATGTGCTGATCCGGGTGAAGGCCTGCGGCGTCTGCGGCACGGACGTGCATATCTATGAGGGGGACAAGGGCGCGGCGGAGGTCACCCCGCCCACCATACTGGGGCATGAGTTCTCCGGCATCGTGGAGGAAGTCGGCGAAGCGGTGATGGATTATCGACCGGGCGACAGAGTGTGCGTGGATCCCAACTGTTACTGCGGAGCCTGTACGCCCTGCAGGAGCGGCGTGGCCCATTACTGCGAGCATATGATTGGATACGGAACCACTGTAAACGGCGGATTCGCCGAATACTGCGCCGTGAATGAGAGGCAGGTGTACCGGCTGGGGGAGAGGACTTCCTTTGAACAGGGGGCCATGGCGGAGCCGGTGGCATGCTGCCTCCATGGGATCGACATGTGCGAGATCCGGCCGGGTTCCCAGGCGGTGGTCATAGGAGGCGGCATGATAGGCCTGCTGATGCTGCAGCTTGCGAAGCTGGAGGGCGCGGCAAAGGTGGCATTGCTGGAGCCTGTGGAGGAGAAGCGGCTGGTGGCGGCAAAGCTGGGGGCGGATGTCTGCATCGATCCCTTACAGGCGGATGTGAAGAAGGAGCTGGAAAAAGCCGGATTCACCTGGGTGAACACGGTCATCGAGTGCGTGGGCCGTCCCGCCACCATAGAGCAGGCCATCCACATCGCCGGGAACAAGGCGGTGGTGATGATGTTCGGCCTGACGAAGCCGGATGAGACCATTTCGGTGAAGCCCTTTGAG
>CAMQOJ010000481.1 GCA_947003375.1 uncultured Lachnospiraceae bacterium | reverse complement strand
TACACGAGTCTCTTCGTCGGCAGCGTCAGATGTGTATAAGAGACAGGAGGAAGGTGACCTCCCACTGGAAATACTCGGAGCGGAACCTGATCACCCAGGGGATTGCCGGGGCGCTGAACATGGATTTCGCGCTGAACAGGGCGCTGAATAAAATGGGAATCAGGCTGCCTGGGCTATCCCTTCTGGTGGTATGCAGAAAAACCGGCGGCAGAAAAACTGCGTGAAATTTTCGGTTTTTTCTTGACGCGGCGGGAAACAATTGGTAGACTGAATATTGAATGTAAAAGAAGAGAGGGCCGGTACGGCTCTCTTCGTCAGTAGATACGAGGAGATAATACAATGGATAGATATCTGGAAATTGCGAACCGCTTCCGGCTGGACGGCGAGGCGGTGAGCGCGGTCAGCCACGGTGGCGGCCATATCAACGACACCTTCCTGGTAAAGACCACGGCAGGGGAGAAGTATTACATACTGCAGCGCATCAACACCGCTGTCTTCAAGAACGCGGAGGCCCTCATGGAGAACATCATCCTTGTCACGGACTTCCTGCGGGAGAAGATTGCCCGGGGCGGCGGGGATCCCCAGAGGGAGACCATGAACGTCGTCCTGACCAGAGACGGCAAGACGCTGTACCGGGACGGGGAGGGCTGCTGGCGGGTCTATATGTTCATAGACGGCACGATGACTATGCAGACCTGCGAGAACGCGGAGCAGTTCTACCTGAGTGCCTGCGCATTCGGGCATTTCCAAAAGCTCTTGGCGGACTTCCCGGCAGATAAGCTCTGCGAGTCCATCCCTAATTTCCACAACACCAAGTCCCGCTATCTGGACTTCGAGGCGGCGGTGGAGAAGGATGTGTGCGGCAGAGCGGCTTCCGTAGCGGAGGAGATCGCCTTCGTGCGGGCCCATAAGGAGTTCGCGGCCACGCTGGTAGACATGCAGGAGAGCGGAGAGCTTCCCCTGCGGGTCACCCATAACGATACGAAGCTCAACAATGTACTGTTTGACGAAAAGACCGGAAAGCCCCTGGCGGTGGTGGATTTGGATACCGTGATGCCCGGGCTCTCCATCAATGACTTCGGGGACAGCATCCGCTTCGGCGCCACCTACGCGGCGGAGGACGAGCCGGATTTAAGCAAGGTCAATTTCGAGATCGATTTGTTCGACTGCTATACCAAAGGGTTCCTGGGAGAGTGCGGCTCGCTCCTCACGGAGAATGAGAAGAAGATGCTGCCGGTGGGGGCCATGATGATGACCTTCGAGTGCGGCATGCGCTTCCTCACGGATTACCTGAGCGGAGATACCTATTTCAAGATTCATCGGGAGAACCACAATCTGGACCGCTGCCGCACCCAGTTCAAGCTGGTGCGGGACATGGAGGCGGCCAGGGAGCTGATGGACAAAGTGGTGGAGAAATATAGCTGACGCCTCTGTGCGGGCATGCGCAAGGGCCGTATCGGATTGCCGGAGAGGGCATCAGATACGGCCTTTGCCGCGGTTACAGAGGATGCGCCACAGAGAAAATACGCCGGCAGGGGAAGGCTGAAAAGGGAGAGAGAAGTGCTGACTGCCTGTGGCAAAGATTGACGACTGGAAGAAAAGGGATTCGTAATACAGAGGGCGGCTGACAATGGAAAAATGGTATGTGACAATGAAGAAGGCGGATTTTGACGGATGGGGCAGGAAATTCAACATCAGCCCGGTGGTGGCCAGGATCCTGCGCAACCGGGATCTGACCGGGGAGGAAGAGGTGGGGAAGTTCCTGCGGGGGACGCTGGAGGACTGCTACTCCCCCTGGCTTTTGAAGGATATGGACAAAGCAGTGGAACAGATTCTTGCCGCGATAGAATCGGATATCCGTATCCGCGTCATCGGAGACTATGATGTGGACGGTATCTGCGCGTCCTATATCCTGACCAAGGGGCTGCAGATACTGGGGGCAAAGGCGGACACGGCCATCCCCCATCGCATCCATGACGGCTACGGGCTCAATGACCACCTGATAGAAATGGCCCGCCAGGACGGCATCGGCATGATCGTGACCTGCGACAACGGCATCGCCGCCGCGCCCCAGATTGCGCTGGCGAATTCCTACGGCATCAAGGTCATCGTCACGGATCATCATGAGGTGCCCTTCGTGATGGCACAGACAGCCGGAATCGCTGATGGCATTTCCGGCGGGGAGCAGGGGAATACCGGCTCTGATGAGAGGAGAGACGGCATGTCAGGAGACGTGGCAGAGGGGGCTGCGGATGGGACAGACTGTGACGGAGGATCCTGCCGCAGGGAGCTGCTGCCCCCGGCCCTGGCGGTGATAGACCCCAAGCAGGAGCGGTGCAGGTATCCCTTTCCGAACATCTGCGGCGGCGCGGTGGCCTACAAGGTGGTACAGGCTCTGGCGGAGAGGACGGGAAGCGCACAGCTGAAGGACGCGTTGGAGGAGCTGCTGGAGTTCGCTGCCCTGTCCACGGTATGCGATGTGATGGAGCTGAAGGATGAGAACCGAATCCTGGTGAAGGAGGGGCTGAACCGCCTGCGGCATACCCGCAACCAGGGAATCCGGGCCCTGATGGAGGTCAACGGCATCGAGCCGGAGAAGCTCAGCGCCTATCATCTGGGCTTCGTGATTGGCCCCTGCCTCAACGCCACCGGCAGGCTGGACACCGCAAGGAGGGCCCTGGAGCTTCTCCAGAGCCAAAACCGGGTGGAGGCCATGACTGCGGCCAGGGAGCTGAAGGAGCTCAATGACAGCCGCAAGAACATGACCCTGCAGGGGGTGGAACAGGCGGAAAGGTACCTGGCGCGGCAGGGGATGGAGGAGGACAAGGTGCTGGTGATATACCTGCCGGAAGTCCACGAGAGCCTGGCGGGCATCATCGCCGGGCGCATCCGGGAGAGCCACCACCACCCCGTCTTCATCCTGACCAAAGGGGAAGAAGGGGTGAAGGGCTCCGGCCGTTCCATAGAGGGCTACCATATGTACGAGGCTATGACCCAGGTGAAGCAGTATTTCACCAAATTCGGAGGCCATGCCATGGCGGCGGGGCTTTCCATGCGGGAGGAGGACGTGGAGGCCTTCCGGCGGGACCTGAACCAAAACTGCGGATTGGGGCCGGAGGACTTCATCCCCAGGGTGCACATCGATGTGCCCATGCCCATAGACTACGGGGACATGGGGCTGGCGGAGGAGCTGGAGCTGCTGGAGCCCTTCGGCGTAGGCAACCCCAAGCCGCTGTTCGCCCAGAAGGACCTGCTTTTCCTGACAGGGCACAAAATGGGCGCCAACCAGACCTGCGCCAGATACCAGGTGCGGACGGAAACCGGCGCCCGGCGCCAGATTGTCTTTTTCGGCGACCTGAAGAAGTTCGGCGCGTTCCTGGAGGAGAAGTTCGGCCCGGGAAGCGAGGAGGCGCTGTACGCGGGGAGAGGAAATTTCCCTGTGTCCGTGGCCTATCAGCTGGGGAAGAACACCTACCGGGGCAATACGGAATTACAGTATGTGATGCAGCATTATGCGTAAGAGACGGCGGGGAAGCTGGCGGAATGCCGTAACTGCTGCAAGATGCCGATATAAGACGTTGCTGTAATACGACTGCGAAAAATGATTGCCCTATTCTGTTTTCTGTGCTATAATAATGCGAATGTTTTGT
>CAMQOJ010000480.1 GCA_947003375.1 uncultured Lachnospiraceae bacterium | reverse complement strand
TTTAGGTTAGACCCTATAGTAGAATCTAACCTAATACTTAGCTAAATGACATTGAAGGCTGAACTGGAACGCCTGAAAGGGAAAACTCACCAGGAATAAGCGATAAATATAGAAACGGCATTGAATTCTTGCCAGTCACATAGCACAGTACGCCATGCCGTTTATCCGGTTTTGGGGCAAGATTTAATCGCTGCATATATATACTCACGAGCGATGAAATTTGCCGCAAAGTCCCCATTGGCTTTCGCTCGTGAGTCGGGCTGCCTGACGGATTTTAGTAATCGTCAATATAGATTATGACATGGGCTGCCCCAAAATCTGGAAGCGTGGCAGGGGCAATGACAATAGGAGTGGTACGGAATGGCAGGAAAAAGAAAGGTGCTGATCGCTGAAGACGAGATTCTGATACGGGAGGGCCTGAAGAGCATCGTTGACTGGGCGCGCCTGGACATGGAGATCGTGGGGAGCGCAGTGAACGGCAAGCAGGCGTTGGAGCTCTACGAAAAGGAGCGCCCGGACATCCTGCTGACGGATATCAGGATGCCTGTGATGGACGGGCTGGAACTGATTGCCCATATCCGGGAACGGGATAAGGCTATCCGTATCGTGGTGTTGAGCTGTCTGGAAGAATTCCGATATCTGCGGGAGGCCATGCGCATGGAGGTATCGGATTACATCCTGAAGCTGAAGATGAAGCCTGCGGAAATCGAGAATGTCATGTGCAGGCTCAAGCAGGAGCTGGACAGCAGCGGGAACAGCAGACAGATGCCCGATCTGCGGCTGCAGAAAGAGGAACTGTTCAAGGAATACATCTTCTACCACCAGATGCCCGTGAGCGTGTTCCGAAGCCGCATAGAACCCATGGGGCTTGCCGTACAGGAGGAAGCGTTTCTGCTGTGCCGTCTGGTGCTGCTGGAATATAAAAAGGTCCGCCCCACCCATGTGGACGACGGAGGGATGCTGGCCCGCTTCCTTGTCCTGAACATGGGGGAGGAGATTGTCCGGCGACATGGGACGGGGGAGCTGATCTGGGAACGGGAGGACTGCTATCTGTTCCTGACCAATGCCCTGCGGGGAGAGGACGGTGGATATGCCGCACCGGAGCGCATGCTGCGGGAAATGGCCAGAACTCTTTCCGAGAGCCTGGACGTGCGGGCGGTATGGATCGTCAGCAGCGTGGCGGAGTCCTGGGAGCGCCTCCCCGACCTGTACCGGGAGTGCGTGGGCGCGCTGGAGGAGACCTGGCTGGGAAAGGACATCGTCTATGCCGCCCTGGCAGGCCGCCGCGCCCTGCTCTGGCAGAGGAAGGCCCAGGAGGCCTGCCGCCGCATCCGGACGCTCCTGCCCTGGAAGGAAGAGCAGCAGGAGCGCCTGTGCGCCTTGCTTACGCAGTGGGCGGCGGAGGGGGAGCTGGACAAGAGGAGGGCCGTGGGCATTCTGACAGAGGGGCTTGCACTGTGCGGATTGGAGACGGATGAAAGCCGGTCCGCGAAGATTCGGGAAAGCGGTACATTCCTGGAGGCGGTATCGGTCTACATAGAGGCCTGCCAGCTGGCACAGAGGCAGGGCCAGGAGAGGCTCAGCGTGGAGATTTATGAGGCCCTGGAGTATATCGACGGGCACTTGGAACAGAAGCTCTCCCTGCAGTCGGTATCCGGCCGGGTGGGCTTGAGTCCTAATTATTTCAGCAGCCTGTTCAAGAAGGAGATGGATGTCAGCTTTGTAGACTATGTCACCCAGAAGAGGGTGGAGCGGGCCAGGGAAATGCTCATGAACACGGACCTAAAGACCTGGGAAGTGGCGGAGAGGACGGGATTCGTCAGCGACAGCTATTTCTCTCGGACATTCAAGCGGATTACGGGGAAGCAGCCCAGCTTCTACAGAAAGCGGGAGAAGAAATGAAGATTCCTTTTTACAGAAGCGTCTTTTGGCGCATGATGGCGGCGGTCTCGTTCAGCTTTCTGGCAATTCTCTCCGGCAGCTTCCTATTCCTCTACGCCAATGTGAGCGATTCCCTCAAGGAGAGGACGGACGCGGAGAAGATTCAGTCATTCCACCAGCTGGGCTATAATATCGACACTTTCTGCCAGGATGTGGAACGCTTGACGGAACGTCTGATTTCGGAGACGGCGCTGACGGATATGGTATATGTAGGAAAGGAGAGCCCGGGGACGGAGTACTCCATGCGGGCGGCCTACTTCCGGGAGCTGGGGCAGATTCTGACGCAATATCAGTACGTGGAGTCAATCTGTTTCTATAATGCGGAGGGACTGGTCCTTTCCATGGATGGACGGCAGAACACCATTCAGGGAAAAGAGCAGGACAAGGGCATTTTCTATGAGGAGAAGCTGGAACCGTTCTGCTCCGGGGAAAAAGATGATTATGGGGGAGTGAAATGGTTCGGAGGCTATACGAACAATGATTTTTTCCCTGCGCTGAGCAAGTATGACGAGACGGTTTATTATTTGTCCGCCTGTAGGCCTATGTATTGGGGGGCTTTCCAGGCCTGGGTGGTGGTCAATGTGAACCTGGACTATTTTACGGATATCTATAACTCCGATGGCAAGGGGGGCGTGCCAGAAGAGCAGACATACATCGTGGATGCCCAGGGACGAATCATCTCCCATCCTTTGCGGGAGGCTTTGGGGAGGATGCGGCCAGGTGATTGGAGGCGGGAGGAGGCCGACGCGATTTACTCATTTGAGGAGAACGGCTGCCAGATTCTGTGCTATCCGCTGACCGTTGCGGGCTGGACCATGATTGACGAAATGCCTCTGGAAGCGATTCTGGAGGATGCAAAGGACATGCGGATTACTTTCCTGGCCACCATTGCCGTGGCGGTGTGCCTGGTGGTCTTCTTCTCGGTATTCTGGGTGAATCGTCTGGTGCAGCCCCTGCGGGCCACTACGGAAGCTCTGCGCCGTATGGAGGGCGGCGAGCTGGAAATCGCGCCTTTGAAAGGCGGGGAGAGCCGGGATGAAATCGGGCTGCTGGTACGGCAGTTCAACCGGATGTCGGGCAGGATCGAGGGGCTGGTGGAAGAGAACGCCGCCATGGAGAAGAAAAAGCGGGAGATGGAGATTCAGTCGCTGAAGTCCCAGCTGAATCCACATTTCCTCTATAATACTCTGAATACGGTCAAATGGATGGCCGTCCTGAAGGGAGAGGAGGACATGGTGGACTGCCTGGATGCGCTTGGGGACATATTGCGGCCCATGTACCGGGGCAGCAGCCCGTTCTGGAGCTTTGCGGAGGAGATGGACTATATCGAGGATTACGGGAGGGTGATGCGCCACCGCTATGGGGACCAGGTCTGTCTGGTCCTGGAGCCAGAGGAGGAGACGCTGGAGGCCGGCGTACCGAAATTTGTTCTCCAGCCTCTTGTGGAGAATGCGTTCCTCTATGGGAGGAAGGAGGAGGGCACGGCGCTGGAAATCCGCGTAAGCAGCAGAAGGGAAGACGATATCCTGCTGCTGCAGGTGACGGATGACGGAGACGGAATCGAGAGGGAAGCATTGGAAGCGCTGCGGAAGAATGTCCGTATGGGAAAAAAGACGGCGCATATCGGCCTTTCCAATGTGAATGACAGGATTCGCCTGCTCTGCGGGGAAGGGTATGGGCTGACGATCGACAGCGCGCCTGACAGGGGATTTGTAGTG
>CAMQOJ010000479.1 GCA_947003375.1 uncultured Lachnospiraceae bacterium | reverse complement strand
GTCAAGCTAGAAGATATTGTTTATCCTGATACATTCAAGGCTGCAGAATAAATGATATGATATTCAGAAGGGCTGATTGTGCTCAGACAGGAGTATTCTTATGAAGAAAAAGAAATCATATGCCGCTGCCGCCCTTATCCTGCTGGCCGTAGCCGTCCTTGCCGTTGCGGCATATTTCATACTGGCCAGGAAGCAGAGCGGGCCTAAGGCAGTGCCGCTGGATGAGCTGAGCGCGGACGGCGAATACCAGTTCGGCGGATTAGCGTGGGGGGCGTCTCTGGAGGATGTGAAAAAGGCCCTGCCATATGAGCTTACGGAGGGCATGAAATGGGAAGCCGATGGCGAGTACATCGAATACAATGCAGATACCCCTTTCGAGCTGGGGGGCCGCAGCGCCACTGCCGCCTTTGAGTTCCATGATGGCGGCCTGTCAACGGTCAAATTGAGCTTCCATCTGGGGGAGGACTACGAGGAATGGATTGCAGAGCAGGTGCAGACGCTGACATCGCTGTACGGGCAGGAAACGGACAAAATGGAAAATTCTTCCGATGGGTTCGCAAGCAAAGGCTATAGGTGGGACACGGAAAACACGTCGCTGCAGATTATCCTGATGACCGGAGAAAAGATAAAACCGTCGGGCACGATTGGTGTCGGGGTAAAATGAGGCGGAGTAAAAGGACATTATTTTTGCTTGCATTTTGACCGGAAATATGGTATAAAAATTCTATAAAACCCTCCGGGGAGTGGATTTTTCAAGAGAAATCTTTTTTCGCCACGCAGTTGCACAGAGTGACTGCGTGGCTTTTTTGCGCGGAGAGGCGCGGCGTTCCCGGGAGGGGCGAGAAGGGAGAAGAGGATGGATCAGACATTTATGAAAGAAAAAAGGATACTGCCGCTGGTGGTGTCCATGTCCCTGCCCATGGTGCTGTCCATGGCGGTGAACGCGCTGTACAATATCATCGACAGCTATTTCGTGGCTAAGGTCAGCGAGGAGGCCATGACCGCTCTGGCTTTGGTGTATCCGGTGCAGAACCTGATCAATGCCATCGCCATCGGCTTCGGGGTGGGCATGAACGCCGTCATCGCCTTCTATCTGGGGGCGGGGGAGCAGGAGAAGTCCAATCGGGCCGCCACGGTGGGGACGCTCCTGAGCTTCCTCCAGGGCATCCTGCTGGCAGCAGTCTGTATCCTGGGGATGCCGGTGTTCCTGCGGAATTTCACTGCCAGTGGAGCCATCGGCGAGCTGGCGCTGTGCTATGCGGACAAGGCTTTCCTCTTTTCCCCTGTCATCGCTTTGGGGCTGTCTTTTGAAAAGATTTTTCAGGCAGCGGGGAAGATGAAAGTCTCCATGTTCAGCATGCTGTGCGGCTGCGTGGCAAATATCCTGCTGGACCCCCTGATGATATTCGGGGCGGGCCCGATCCCCGCCATGGGCATCGCCGGGGCGGCCTATGCCACCGGAATCGGACAGTGCATCACTTTGGCGGTGTACCTGCTGTTCTATGTGCTGCGGCCCATTCCGGTGCGGCTGGGAAGGAAATATATGGTCTTCGAGGCCGGAATCGTGAAAAAGCTGTATTCCGTGGGGATATCGGCCACCCTGAACCTGGCCCTGCCCTCCCTGTTGATTACCGTGCTGAACGGGCTGCTGGCCGGTTTCTCGGAGAAATATGTGCTGGTGCTGGGGGTATATTACAAGCTGCAGACCTTCATCTATCTCACCGCCAACGGCATCATCCAGGGCATAAGGCCTCTGCTCGGCTACAATTACGGCGCAGGGGAATACGGGCGGGTGCGGAGGATCTACCGCACGGCCCTGGCCATGAACATGGGAATCATGCTGGCGGGCACCGTGGTCTCCTGGCTGATGCCGGAAGCTCTGATCGGCCTGTTCACGGACAGCCCGGATACCATAGGGATCGGCGGGACGGCCCTGCGGATCATCAGCCTGGGATTCGTCCTGTCGGCATGCTCCGTCACCTGCTGCGGCGCGCTGGAGGGCCTGGGCAGGGGAGGGCAGTCCCTGGTGATCTCCCTGTTGCGCTACGGGGTGGTGATCATCCCGGCGGCGTACCTGTTCACCGCCTTTCTGGGGGCGGACGGGGTATGGTGGGCGTTCTGCTTTACGGAATGGGTGACCGCGGGATGTGCCGTGCTGATCTACAGGCGGCTGCGGCTGGAGCAGGGGTGAGGGGATGCGCAGACTTTCTTGCTATGGGTTATCCGAAATAGGGCTGAGGCGGTATAAGAGGCATCTCTGTTCATCGATGGAAAAATTGCAGCAGCGTTCGGACAGGCTGCCCCATGCTTTTCCTTGTGTGATAATGTGGTATAACTTATCAGCCTGTTTCAGGATTGCGTCTTTATGGGAATTGCACCATGATAATTGATTAGATAGAAGATTCTTGTAAGAGATATCCTGCTTGGAATCCGATGCATGGATTTGCGGGTTTATCTTTGTCAGACATTCAAAGGGGACAGGAATCATGTTATTGAAATTGATTACGCCCCATTCGCCGCGGTTTATTTTCATGAAATCTGGTTGGTTCTTCATATGTAAATGTTTTTTCTTGGGAGAGGATAAGGGGGCATAGTAGTGAAATCCATTGACTGTGAATACAATTCCTATAAATGGACGTGCCGCCTTGTGCTCCATGTTGTAGGGGACACAGGGGTCGGCTTCCCTTAGATAATTACAGTAATCGGCATCAATCAAATAAAATGAAAAATGCATAAAATCCTCCTTTCGTCACAAAAAGGCTAAGTTTTTCAGCTTAGCCCTTTGCTTTTTATTTCCCACTTATGGTAGGGTACACCGCTTTTTTGGCTCCCACTCATGGTAGGGTACACCGCTTCTTTGGCTCCCACTTTATGGTAGGGTACACCGCTTCTTTGGCTCCCACTTTATGGTAGGGTACACCGCTTCTTTGGGACATTTCTGCCCTCTATCAGTATTATACGAAAATTCAGGAATTATGTCAACACATTTCCGACAGATAAAAAACAGCTTGAATAGCCCGGGCAGCCATGGTAGTATAGACATACCATGGACGGAAGCCCCGAGGGGGGCGTTCCGTACCTGAAAGAGGAGAATGGACATGGCGACATGGATGGTACATTTGCGGATAGCGGATCGGCTTTTGGACTGCCTGGAGGGAATCGCGCAGACCCAGTTCGTGGTGGGGAACATCGCGCCGGACAGCGGCCTGCCCAATGCGGACTGGACGGCCTATACGCCGGACAGCAGGGTGTCCCATTTCCGGATAAACAGGGATGGGGAGCCCAAGGAGATTGATGTCCGGGCTTTCCTGGACCGGTATTTCAGCGAGGGACAGCGGCAGGCCTACAACGTGGAGGAATACTCTTTCTTCCTGGGTTACCTGGTCCATCTGCTGACCGACCAGGAATGGGCCTGGCGTATCTACCGGCCGGAACTGGCAAAGCATTCCCAGGCATTTGACGGGGACAGGGACGAACTGAACCGTGCCATGAAAAGGGACTGGTACGACCTGGATTTTGTCTATCTGAAAAAGCATCCGGACTTTCGGGCGTTTGCCGTCTATGAGGCCGCCCAGGGATTCGTGAATTCCTACATGGATATCTTCGGAAGGGATGCCGTTGAGGACCGCAGGGTGTATATCACGGGCTTTTACAGGGCCGGGAGGGAGAACC
>CAMQOJ010000478.1 GCA_947003375.1 uncultured Lachnospiraceae bacterium | reverse complement strand
GAGAGGGCAGGGCCCTGTTCCTGCGGGCAGCGCCTGTGGGAGCGGCGGCAGGGGGCATGGCGGGATACCTGATTCTCCCGGCGGGATTCCGCATTGCCCAGGGGGCGGCGGCCATTGCCCTCGTCCTGCTCTGCGTCTATCTCATCACCATGTTCTCCGTGAGGAAGCCCGCGCGGCTGGCCGCCTCCGTCTCCCCCATGGAGGCCCTGCGCTATGTGCCCCAGGATACCATGAAAAAGGCGGGGAACCGGAAACTGTGCCGCAGGCTCACGCCCGTGGGACTTGGGCTGATGAACTTCTCCAGGAACCGGAAGAAATCGGCTGTCACCATGGCGTCCCTGGCGCTGGGCGGCATCCTGTTCATGACCGCGGCCACTTATCTGTCCTCCTTTGACAAAGAGGCTTTCCCCAGACAGGGCTATTTTACCGAGGCGGAGTTCCACATCCTGTATACCGCGGCGGCCAAGGAGCTGAATGGCCACGGCATGGGAGGCCTGCAGGCGGAGGCGCCCATGGACAGTGAGATGGTCCGGGAAATCCTTGGGATGGAGGGCGTGACCAGAGTGGAGGAGATCAAAAACTTCGGCGTTAGTTATGACTATCCCCTGAAGGACAATTATGGAGACAGCGATACTGTCTACCCGCTGGACGGGGAGGAGCTGGAAGGGATCGGGGCGTATCTGGAGGAGGGGAGCGCGGACAGGGAGAAGCTCATGAGCGGCGATTACATCCTTGTGGCGGGAAATGATGTGGCGGAGGAGATATTCGGCTGGAGGTTCACCGTGGGCGAGTCCGTCACGCTCCATTACTTCGACGGCAGTGACATGGCGGAGAAGGACATGACCATCCTGGGCATCCTGGACGAGCAGTATGCCCGCGACAACAGGGGGCTGGAAGGGTGGTTTCTGATACCGGAACAGGCCATCCTGGAGCTTCTGTCCTATGACAGCCTGAATGCCCATCTTCTGGTGTCCACCGAAGCTGACAGGGAGGAGGCCGTGGGGGAGGAGCTGGCGGAGCTGGTGGCGGCCAGGACAGAGCTCGACCTGGAGACCCTGGCGGATAAGAGGATTGAATATTCCCGGAACGCGGACCAGCTATTCGGGGCCATCAGCGGCCTGTCCGTTTTCATCATGACGTTCAGCATCTTAAGCATGATGAACACATTGATCACCAATATCGTCACCCGCAAACAGGAGCTGGCCATGCTGGAATCCATCGGCATGGGAAGGAGCCAGATCCGGAAGATGCTCCTGGGGGAGAGCCTGCTGCTGGTGTGCGTCACTCTGGGCGTCACCATGACGGCCGGAACCCTGAGCGGCTATGTGCTGAGCGGCCTGCTCTATGAGAGAGGCGCATACTACATGGCGTTCCGGTTCCCCGGGATTTTTGCCCTGGCCTATGTGTGCGTGCTGACGGCAGTGCCCCTGATCGTCACTTTTGCCTCCATGCACAGCTTTGCCGGAGAGGACCTGGTGTCCAGGCTGAGGGGAATGGAGAATTGACATGCGGATACAGGATTTGGATTAGGGGCGAATATGGCATATCTGTGCTGTCGCCGGAGATCATAGCGTTGTTGGTGGAAAAAGTGAAAAAGGCCGCCTCGAAGGACCTGATCATCCCTGTGGAGGAGATCATCCCCCGGGGATACGCGGAATATCTCGTGCGGGTGATGGAAGCCAATATGGCTGCGGGAGGGCCTTGCGGCGTGCGGGAAGTATACGGACTGACTGCCCGGCAGATTGGAGCGCTGAACGTGGAGGCGCACAGATGCTTTGACAGGGCATGCCTGTGCGGTGGGGACGGCTTGGGCAAGCAGTATGGCTTGAGCAATCACGCCTGCCTGTCCAGCCAGTCAGGCCCCGCGGAATTTGATTTAAGAGCCAGCCCCCTCTTTTACATGCTGGCGAGGCGGGAGCACTCAAATTTCACTTATATCTGTTGCTGCGCCTCTTTCCTATGATCAGCGCATGTCCGGGCAGCTCTCCCGGGAGATATAGGTGACAGGCATCACCTTGGAGGCAATCCCGCACCCGGCGGCATGGATCTGGCGGTGCATCAGCCTGGTGCACTCCGAAGCCACCGCCTCCAGGGGCAGATGCACCACCGACAGGGTGGGAGTGCAGACCTCGCTGAAGTCCAGGGCCGAATCCGCGATGGCGATGAATTCCAGCTTCCCGGGGAAGGATATCCCCTGCTCCGAGAAGGCCCGCAGGGAGCCCAGGGCCAGACCCTCCCGCATATAGAGGATGCAGTCCGTCTCCGGGTGGTCTTCCAGGAGCTGCCTGGTGGTCTCGTAACCGCTCCTGCCCGTGGCCTTGCAGCAGTAGACCACAGGCTCCTCCATGTCTCTGGAACGGCATGTGTAGGCGAAGAGGTTCCGCCGGATGCTCATGCCGCTGAAGGTGGGCAGGGTGGTGATGACCGCGGGATGCTTCTTGCCGTGGGAGGCGAAGATCTCCCCGGGGATGGAGCCGATGGAGCGGTCGTCCATGACCACGCTGGAATACTTTTTGGAGTAGCGGTTGTAGAGGATGAGGGGGCGGGGAAACCGGCTGGCCTCCAGGTATTCCAGATCCGCTTCCGCCGCATTGCACACCAGGATGCCATGGCAGGAGAGGAGCAGCGCCTCCTTCATGGCAGACTGAAGCGCCCCGGGCTTGTAGGGCTGGAGCAGGATTTCAAAGGGCAGGCCGTCCTCCTCGATGGCTGCCTCGATGCCCCGGAAAAAGCGCAGCATGGTCTGGGCCCTGGTATCCGCCACCCAGAACACCAGGATCCGATAGGAGAACTGTCCGCCGCCCTTTTTCAGGCTCACGGCCTGGAGGTTGGGGAGATATCCCATCCGCTCCGCAATCTGCAGCACTCTCTGCTCCGTCTGGGCAGAGATTTTTCTCTCTTTGGATTTATTGTTCAGTATCAGGGAGACAGTGGTGGGCGGCAGATTTGCCTCTCTGGCGATTTCTTTGATCGTGACCATTTCGATCCTCCTATTCTTCCGCATATCCGTCACCCACCGCAGCCTGCCGGAAGAGCAGCCTCGTTTTTCCGGAGGGATTCCTTAAAAGGGATGCGCACAAGATGAACGATTGAGTTTTCTGATAATATGCTACACCGAAATCCTTCTGTGGTCAAGCGAAACAGCAGTTGAAAAGCCCGGAAGTAATTTTCATGCCGAAAGAGGATATTTTCGGACAGTGCAAAGGTTAATTCAGGAGATTGACAGGAAGTGTAAAAAGTAATAAAATCAAACGAAAAACTAAAACGTTAAACCCAACCTGCTAGAAAATCGCCGAAGCAATCGGAGCGGGAACGGAAGGAGGGAGAGTGCCATGGGAAAAGTGATAATCGGAGGCGGACAGGGCTTCTGGGGCGACAGCAATGATGCCGCCGTCCACATGGTGCGGCACAGTGATATCAATTACATGGCCTGCGACTATCTGGCGGAGCTGACCATGTCCATCCTGGCCAGGCAGAAGCTGAAGAATCCCAAGGCCGGATATGCCAGGGATTTCCTTGGCATGATGAAGGAATGCGGGAAGGAGGCTTACGAGAAGGGCATCCGGGTGCTGACCAATGCGGGAGGCATGAACATTGAGGGCCTGGTGGAAGCCCTGGCGGCACAGGCATCGGAGCAGGGCTGTCTCTTATACACATCTGACGCTGCCGACGAAGAG
>CAMQOJ010000477.1 GCA_947003375.1 uncultured Lachnospiraceae bacterium | reverse complement strand
CGCGGGAACCTTCGGAAGCTCCCGGGCGCTGACAGAGCTGTGCCAGTTCTACATGAATACGGACAGGCCGAGCTTCCTGCGGGCCATGGAGACGGATGTCTGCGGCCGGGGGCTGGGCTTCGACAAGAGCGATGTGTACCCGGAGGGCTGCGGCCACAGCGGCTTCACCGGCACCAGCATGTGGTTCAGCCGCAGGTTCGACATCGGCGCGGTGATCCTCACCAATAAATACTACCGCCCGGAGGAAGGCCCCGTCGCCAATTCCAACGAGTTCCGGCGGGCGGTGCACTATGCGCTGCTGGCTGCCAGGGGCTGTCCCGGTATGATGACATAAATGTAGTCTGACAGCCGATCTGCCCGGAGCAGTGTCCGCCTGTCAGGGCTGCACGGCAATCTGCTTCACCCTGGCGAAGGTCTTCCGCACATAGGGAATGGCCAGAAGCAGGTAAGTGATGGCGGCCTCCGCGAAGATGTAGCAGCCATTGTAGGCGAAGGTATAGGGAAGTGGATGCCATCCCTCCCAGGCGTATTCGGCGAAGAAGATCCAGCCGGAGAGGGCAGTGAAGAGCCAACGCCCCAGGATGCCCGCGCAGTACCCCTTCAGCAGCCCGTTCTTTTTATCCGTGAACAGCCCGGAGAGCCCCAGCGCGCCAAAGGCCAGCAGGTAGTCGAAAAGCAACTGGACCGGATGGATGACATAGGGGTCGATGATCAGCTGCAGCACGCCGTAAGCCATGCCTGTAATCAAACCCGCCTCCAGCCCGAACCAGTAGCCCGGGAGGCAGATGATGAGCATGGAGAGCAGGGTGACGGAGCCGCCGAAGGGAAAGCTGTAAACCTTCAGGTTGGAGAGCACTGTGCCCAGCGCGATGGCCATGGCGCAGAAGGCCATCTGCTTGGCGGTGATCCTGGCGGAAGCGCCCTTTTTCCTTTTTGCCGGGCTATCTGCTCCGGGAGCGCCGGTGAGGGGCTTCTTCGTCACGGCCCTCTTTCTGGCGAAGAAAGCGGCTGCGGCAAGAAGCGCTGCCAGGATGACGATCAACAGTATCTTTCCTGCGGTGGTGGGGACGTAGCTGACGGCATCCCCGTCTTTGACAACATTGTAAAACATAAAAAATCCTCCTTGCATCTGGCTAAGGAGGAACGACATCGACAGCCCGGGACGCCAAAAATACGGCAGTCCGTCTGTTGCTGCGCTTCCTTACGCCGGTATTGTCCGGTTCAAGTAGTGAGGGTTAGAGACGGCGGTATGCGGTCTCAATCTCAGCGATGTGCTCCCCTAGCGGTGATTTATGTATTTGCGTTTTACTATATGGGATTTTGGTTCTGATGTCAAGCTTTTTTTGCGAGGGGCAGGAGAGGGGCTTTTGTGGTTTTTGGCCTTTGCCTTGTAAACCAGGAAGGGTTATGGTACTATGGAAAGGCGAAGAGAGACTTGTAAAACAGGAGGCGGTTTGCGTGGGCGCACAGGCGGATTCGGGAAAAAACAAACATATCTCCATAGGCTTGCTGGCCCATGTGGACGCGGGAAAGACCACCCTGGCGGAGGGGCTTTTGTATACCGGCGGCAGAATCCGAAAGCTGGGCCGGGTGGACCAACAGGACGCGTTACTGGACAATTTTTACCTGGAGCGGGAGCGGGGCATCACAATCTTCTCCAAGCAGGCTCAGCTTTCCTGGAAGGGGCTTGACATCACGCTGCTGGACACGCCGGGGCATGTGGACTTCAGCGCGGAGATGGAGCGGACGCTGCAGGTGCTGGACTACGCGCTGCTGGTCATCAGCGGTTCCGATGGCGTACAGGGACATGTGCAGACCCTGTGGCGGTTGCTGGCGCAGTACGGGATTCCGGCGTTCCTTTTTGTGAACAAGATGGATCAGCCGGACACGGACAGGGAAAAGCTGCTTGGTGAGATTCAGGCAAAGCTGGACGGCGCATGCCTGGAATTTGATTCAGGAGCGGAGGGCAATGGAGGAAGGACATTCCAGAGAGAAGTCTGGCTTGAGGAGCTGTCCATGTGCGATGAGGGGCTGCTGGATGAATATCTGGAGACCGGAGAACTGGCAGAGATTTCCGTGGCGAAGGCCATAGCGGAGCGGCATGTCTTCCCCTGCTATTTCGGCTCCGCCCTGCGCATGGACGGGGTGGAGGAGCTGCTGGACGGCATCCGCAGGTTCGCTCTGTGCCCGGAATATCCCCGGGAATTCGGCGCAAGAGTGTACAAAATCTCCAGGGACGCGTCAGGGAACAGGCTGACCCATTTAAAGGTCACAGGGGGCGTGCTGCGGGTGAGGATGTCTGTGGGCAATGCGGGAAGCGCCGGGGCGGAGTCGGAAGTCTGGGAGGAGAAGGTGAACCAGCTGCGGATATATAGCGGTACCCAGTATGAGGCGGTGGACGCAGTGGAAGCGGGAGGAATCTGCGCCGTCACGGGCCTGGACAAGACCTTTGCCGGGCAGGGGTTGGGAAGGGAGAGCAGGAACGAGATGCCGGTTCTGGTGCCTGTGCTGACCTATGGATTGGTGCTGCCGGAGGGGAGCGATACGGTGAAGGTGCTGGGGCAGCTGCGGAAGCTGGAGGAGGAAGAGCCCCAGCTCCATGTGGTCTGGCAGAAGGCGGCGGGAGGTATATCGGAAATCCATGTACAGGTCATGGGCGAGGTGCAGATAGAGGTCTTGAAAAGGCTGATTTCCGAGCGGTTCGGCCTGGACGTAGGGTTCACGGACGGACGGATTCTGTACAAGGAGACCATTGCCAGGGCCGTGGAGGGCATCGGGCATTTCGAGCCCCTGCGGCATTACGCGGAGGTGCATCTGCTGCTGGAGCCGGGGGAGCCGGGCAGTGGCCTGCAGTTCGCCAGCGCCTGCAGCGAGGACGTGCTGGACAGGAATTGGCAGCGGCTGGTTCTGACCCATCTGGAGGAGCGCACCCATCCGGGGGTGCTGACGGGTTCGCCGATTACGGATATGAGGATTACGCTGCTGACTGGCCGGGCCCATATCAAGCACACCGAGGGCGGTGACTTTAGGCAGGCCACCTACCGGGCGCTGCGCCAGGGCCTGATGCAGAGCGAGAGCGTGCTCCTGGAGCCGGTGATGGCTTTCACCCTGGAGGTGCCGGCGGGACAGGTGGGCAGGGCAATGTCCGATATCCAGAGGATGTGCGGCCGGTTCGACCCGCCGGAGACGGAGGGGGAGTATGCCGTCCTGAAAGGCAGCGCTCCGGCGTCCACCATCAGGAGCTACCAGAGCGAGGTGAATGCCTATACCAGGGGACTGGGGAGGTTCAGCTGCATCCTGAAGGGATATGAGCCCTGTCATGATACGGAGCAGGTGATGGAGCATTTCGGCTATGATCCGGAGGCGGATGTGGAGAATCCGGCCTCCTCGGTATTCTGCGCCCATGGGGCGGGGTTCATAGTCCCCTGGGAGGAGGTGGCGGAGTATGCCCATTTGGAAAGCGGATGGCGTGGGGAGGCCGGGGACGGCGCGGGGGAAGAGGATGGGCCGTTCCAGGAGAGGAGCGGATTCATGGAGGCCGGTGCAGGCGGAAAGGGCGACCAGTCTGTGGGCTCTAGCGTGGACAGCGGAGGCCAATCTGCCGGTAACGGGGCATCCTGCCGGGCTGCGGCAGTTACGGCGGGCAGGAAGCGGGAGTCGGGCGGCAGGAAGGAGTC
>CAMQOJ010000476.1 GCA_947003375.1 uncultured Lachnospiraceae bacterium | reverse complement strand
CGGCATTCAGGGGATAAAGAATCGTTTTCGGCAGCGCGTCCTCCTCCGTCAGCCGGTTTAAAAGCATTCCCACGCTTTTGATAAAAGTGGAATCGTCCGTACAGTCAAACCCGCATGCTGCGCCTATCCTTGCCTCCCGGCTCCTGTTGGCCCCCTGGTAGGTGCCGATGTGCAGCTGCATCACGAAACCGTTCCGATCATACATCCTGCCCGCTTCCATCAGAAAAGCGCTGCGGTAGCGATTGATCTCCCAACGCTCCAGCCTCTCTCCTGCCGCCGCTTTGGAAAAAATCTCCTCGATTTCTTCCTCCCTGTAATCCTGCCAGGTAAAATCCTCAATCCCGTTGTCGCTGACCATGTTCCCCATCTCACGGAAGAACTTCAGCCTGCTCTCCAGGGCAGCCATCATTTCCCGAAAGCTCTCTATCCGCATGCAGGCCGCGTCGGACAGGGTTTTCATATACTGCGCAAATCCCGGCTTCTCCGCATAGAACGCCTTATCCGGCCGGAATGCGGAGAAAATCCGGATGCCTTCCGTGCCCTGCTCCTGCATTTTCCTGTGGTAAACCAGGGAATCTGAGGGGTCCTCCGTGGTACAGACCACCTCCACTCCGCTGACCTTCATGCAATAGCGGGGAGTCATATGGCACTGCACGATTTTCTCCTTCGCCCGGCGGTAAATCTCCTCTGCATTTTCACGGCAAAGCGGCTCTTCTATACCGAAAAATCGTTTCAGTTCCAGGGCGCACCATATATAAAGGGGATTCCCGATAAGCTCCGGAAGGATCTCCGCAAATTTCAGGTACTTTTCATAATAAGTTGCATCCCCTGTGATATATCTCTCGGATATCCCGAAACACCGCATGGCGCGCCATTTATAGTGGTCATGGGCCAGCCACATTTCACCGATATCTTCAAACTCCTTATTCTCGTAAATCTCCCGGGGAAGCAGATGGCAGTGGTAATCGATTATGGGCAGCTCCTTCGCGTACTGCTCATAAAGCCGCTTTCCCGTATTATTTGTCAGCAATAAATCCTCTCGAAACATTTTCTTCTCCTAATTAAGTCGCTGCGCGACGGCTCTAAAGCGTAAAGCGCCTTCGCGACTTTACTGATTAAGTCGCTGCGCGACGGCTCTAAAGCGTAAAGTCCCTTCGGCGTTAAAACCCTGTCACCGCGCCGCCGTCTACTGTCAGGACGGTTCCCGTGACAAATTTCGCCGCGTCGCTGCACAGGTATACGCAGGCCCAGCCCACATCCGACGGCTCCCCGAACCTGGCCATGGGCGTCCTCGACAGAATCTTATTTTTGCGCTCGTCATCCCCGTCCGTGGCCCTGCGGAACATGGGCGTATCAATCCAGCCGGGGGCTATGCCGTTCACCCGGATGCCGTCTCCGCTAAGCTCGTTGGTCAGGGAGCGCACCAGCCCCAGGATACCGGACTTTGCCGTGGCGTAGCCGCAGACGGCGGGCATGCCGATATAGCTGGTCATGCTGGCCATGAACAGGATGCTGCCCTTTTTGTTGGCGCGCATATGGGGTACCAGCGCCCTTGTCAGAGCGTAGGAACCCACCAGATGTACATTCAGCACATTCGTGTAATCCTCCACCGTCATGTCTTCCACCGGCTTCTTGCAGTGATTCCCCGCATTGTTTACCAGAATGTCGATTTTGCCGTAACGCTCCGGCAGTCCTGCCGCGAAGCTTTCCGTCTCCTCTGTACGGGTAATATCAAACTGCTCGTAAGAGACACTGTCGCCGTAAGGCGCCAATGTCTCTCTGTATTTTTCAAAAGGAGACGAACTGACCACCGTCACCTTCCCTCCTGACTGTACAATGCAGTCCGTCATGGCCAGCCCCAGACCTGTGGCGCCTCCTGTTATAACTGCTCTTCTTCCTTCTAATGAAAATATGTTCGTCATCCTGATTCCCTCCTGCCCGCCCCCCTGGGGCTTTCTGTCAATGTTCCAAATTTCTTCCGCTTTCCTGCCGCCTGTCCGGCATCTGGGGAATTTCAGCCCTCACAGGGACGGCGCGCTGCCTCCTTCTCCTGGTACTTATATGGAATGCAGAATTCCTTATGCCCCAGTAATTCCCCCTTTGTCCTGTGGCCTCCGCAGACCCGGCCGATATATCCTGCCAGCTGCGCCGCGGTCTCCTCCATGGTAGACTGTCCTTCCAGCACAAGCCCGGCGTCGAAGTCCATATCTCCTTCCAGTCTTCTGTAGGTCTCGTGATTCCCCGTGACTTTCACCACCGGCGCCACGGCGCTTCCCGTCACATTTCCCCGCCATGTTACCAGTATGGTCAGATGACAGCCGCAGCTGACCAGCGCCATCAGCCCCTCGTTATCATTGGGGTTCGTGATGCCGAACTGCATAAAATGAGGGTCCGGCGTGGTATCCAGAAGCCACAGGCCTTTTTCCGGCGGAGCCGCTGCCACCTTCAACACTCCTTTTATGGGCTTCGTGCCGCTTTTGGCAAATGCCCCCATGCTTTTCTCCTCTATGGTGGTCAGGCCTCCCGCAAAATTTCCCGGGCTGACGGAATATTGCCGCACACTTCTGCAATAGGCAAGGGCTTTGTCATAGGTCCAGGCCAGCTCCTCCTTCGCCTTTTCGTCGGCCGCCCTCTCCAGCAGCAGCCCCTTAAGCCCCACAGCCTCCACGATCTCTTCAAAGACGGGAGTTCCGCCCGTCTCCACCAGCATGTCAAAAAAACGTCCCACCGCCACATTCCCCGCACGGCCGCTGGTAAAATCGCTGCCTCCGCACTCGGCTCCCACGATCAGATCCTGAAATCCCATGGCCTCCACCGGCGTGTCCTTCAGCTTTACCAACATACCATGAACCAGCTCCACACCCTTCCCGATGGTCTGCAGGGTTCCGCCGTTCTCCTGAATCAGGAGATAAGCCGCCTCTCTGCCCCGTGCCTTTGCGGCATCTGCCAGCCGCTCCGCCCGGGTATACTCACATCCCAGCCCAACCGCCAGCACCGCCCCCACATTTGGGTGGGTTGCCAGAGCCAGGAGCATGCGTATGGCGTACGCATTGTCCGTACAGCCCCCAAAGCCGATGGCTTCCACATCCGGGTGGTTCACCTGCAATGCGATTTCCCGCGCCACATGGGACGCGCATTCCACCGTATATACTACCAGAACCTTATTCCGGATGCCCAGGCCGCCGTCTTCCCGCCGGTATCCCGGCCAGGACATTTCCTTCCATTCCTGTAATTCCATAACATCCTCCATGAAGCTGTGGGAAAACAGCATTCGTTCACAATACAAAGCTGTGATTTCCAATATATCACAATACCTATTGTAGAAATGCAGTTATTTCACCGCAGCCCCCCTGCGATTTGTGCTCATCCACAGCAAACTCCCCGGCATTTCCCTTAATTGCTTTGCCTTCATACGACATAGGGCAGTCCTTCCAGCCCCTGTCCCATACCATGCCGGTCTTCATCTCCCGGAAAACTCCGTCTCATGCCGGTCAGCCCCATGCCTGATTCTGTCCTGCACCATACTCACTCTATAGCATAAGAAATATCCGTGGGCGCCCCTGTGTGAATATCCAGCCCTGCGCTGCGCTGATCATAGCAGCTTTTCATACAGTGCAGGTGGACCCATTGCCCGGCCCGGATATCTTCTGTGGCTTCCCCGATGGAAACACAGTCTTGT
>CAMQOJ010000475.1 GCA_947003375.1 uncultured Lachnospiraceae bacterium | reverse complement strand
TCTCCTGCAGGGTATAGGACGCGCCGTAGGCCTCCAGGGCCCACACCTCCATCTCTCCGAAGCGTTGGCCGCCGAACTGTGCCTTGCCGCCCAAGGGCTGCTGGGTCACCAGAGAGTACGGTCCGGTGGAACGGGCATGAATCTTGTCGTCCACCAGGTGATGGAGCTTCAGGTAATGCATGTGGCCGATGGTGACAGGGCTGTCGAAGAACTCGCCCGTCCTGCCGTCCCGCAGACGGACTTTCCCGTCCCTGGAAATCTCCACGCCCTTCCACAGCTCCCTGTGCTCCCTGTTGTCGGAAAGGTACTGCAGCACCTCGGGAAGCAGTTCGTCCTTGTGCTTCGCCTCAAATTCCTCCCACTCCAGATTGACATAATCGTTGGCCAGATCCAGAGTGTCCATGATATCATTCTCGTTGGCCCCGTCGAAGATCGGGGTGGCAACGTTGAATCCAAGGGCCTTTGCCGCCAGGGACAGGTGAATCTCCAGCACCTGCCCGATGTTCATACGGGAAGGCACGCCCAGGGGATTCAGCACGATGTCCAGGGAACGGCCGTTGGGCAGGTAGGGCATATCCTCCACGGGCAGCACGCGGGACACCACGCCCTTGTTGCCGTGGCGGCCTGCCATCTTGTCGCCCACGGAAAGCTTTCTCTTCTGTGCGATATAGATGCGCACCGCCTGGTTCACGCCGGGGGAGAGCTCGTCGCTGTTCTCCCTGGTGAACACCTTGGCGTCTACTACAATGCCGTATTCTCCGTGGGGCACCTTCAGGGAGGTGTCGCGGACTTCCCTGGCCTTCTCGCCGAAGATAGCGCGCAGCAGGCGCTCCTCCGCCGTCAGCTCGGTCTCCCCCTTGGGGGTCACCTTGCCCACCAGGATATCGCCGGCACGGACCTCCGCGCCGATGCGGATGATTCCCCTGTCGTCCAGATCCTTCAAGGCATCGTCGCCCACGCCGGGCACGTCTCTCGTAATCTCCTCGGGCCCCAGCTTGGTGTCGCGGGCTTCCGCCTCATACTCCTCTATATGCACGGAGGTATACACATCGTCCTGCACCAGCCGCTCGCTGATCAGTACGGCATCCTCGTAATTATAGCCCTCCCATGTCATGAAGCCGATCAGGGGGTTCTTGCCCAGGGCCAGCTCGCCCATGGCCGTGGACGGGCCGTCCGCGATCACCGCCCCCGCCTCCACATGATCGCCCTTGAATACAATGGGCTTCTGGTTGTAGCAGTTGGATTGGTTGCTCCTGGTAAACTTGGTCAGGCGGAACTCTGCCTTCTCACCGTCATCATAGGTCATCCGAATCATGGCGGAGGACACGTAGTCGATTGTCCCCGCTTTCTTCGCCACCACGCAGACGCCAGAGTCCACGGCAGCCTTGGGCTCCATGCCCGTGCCCACCACAGGCGCCTCCGTCCCCAGAAGCGGCACGGCCTGGCGCTGCATGTTGGAGCCCATCAGCGCACGGTTGGCATCATCGTTCTGCAGGAAAGGAATCAGCGCCGTGGCCACGGAGAACACCATGCGGGGAGATACGTCCATGTAGTCGAACATGGAACGGGGATACTCCGATGTCTCCTCCCGGTAACGGCCGGACACGGTGGTGCGCACGAAATGCCCCTCCTTGTCCAGCGCCTCGCTGGCCTGGGCCACATGATAGTTGTCCTCTTCGTCCGCGGTCATATAGACCACCTGGTCCGTGACCACCGGATTCTTCGGGTCGGTTTTGTCCACCTTCCTGTAGGGCGCTTCGATGAATCCGTATTCGTTGATCCTGGCATAGCTGGCCAGGTAGTTGATCAGGCCGATGTTGGGGCCTTCAGGGGTCTCGATGGGGCACATCCTCCCGTAGTGGGAGTAGTGCACGTCGCGCACCTCGAATCCGGCCCGGTCTCTGGACAGACCGCCGGGGCCCAGGGCGGACAGACGCCTCTTGTTGGTCAGCTCCGCCAGCGGGTTGTTCTGATCCATGAACTGGGACAGCTGGGAGGAACCGAAGAATTCCTTCACCGCAGCCGTCACAGGCTTGATGTTAATCAGGGACTGGGGCGAAATCTCGTCCGCGTCATGGGTGGTCATGCGCTCCCGCACCACCCTCTCCATGCGGGACAGGCCGATGCGGTACTGGTTCTGCAGAAGCTCTCCCACGCAGCGGATGCGCCTGTTGCCCAGATGGTCGATATCGTCGTCGTTCCCAAGGCCGTACTCCAGATGCATATTGTAGTTGATGGAGGCGATGATGTCCTCCTTGGTGATATGCTTGGGCACCAGCTGATGGACATTCTTCTTCAAAGCCTCCGCCAGCTTCTCCGGGTCGTCTGCGAACTCCTCCAGAATCTGGGCCAGCACAGGGTAGTACACCTTCTCCCGGATGCCGAAGTCCCTGGGGTTGCAGTCCACATAGGCCGTCAGGTCCACCATCATATTGGAGAGGACCTTCACGTTCTTCTCCTCCGTCTGGATATATACGAAGGGAACGGCAGCATTCTGGATCCTGTCCGCCAGCTCCATGTCCACCTTCTCGCCTGCCGCGGCCAGAATCTCCCCTGTGGAGGGATCCACCACGTCCGCCGCCAAAATCTGGTCCCTGATCCGGTTGCGCATGGACAGCTTCTTGTTGAACTTGTATCTGCCTACCTTGGCCAGGTCGTATCTGCGAGGGTCGAAGAACATGGCGTTGATCAGGCTCTCGGCGCTCTCCACGCTCAAGGGCTCGCCGGGGCGGATCTTTTTATACAGCTCTAACAGACCCTCCTGATAATTCTCAGCAGTGTCCTTGGTAAAGCTGGCCTCTATCTTGGGCTCGTCACCGAACACCTCCCGGATCTCGTCATTGGTGCCGATTCCCAGGGCGCGAATCAGAACCGTGACGGGAACCTTACGGGTCCTGTCCACGCGGACATAGAAGACATCGTTGGAGTCCGTCTCATACTCCAGCCACGCGCCCCGGCTGGGGATCACGGTACAGGAGTACAGCCTCTTGCCCAGCTTGTCGTGTCCGATGGCATAGTAGATGCCGGGGGAACGCACCAACTGGCTTACAATGACACGCTCCGCGCCGTTGATCACGAATGTGCCGGTCTCTGTCATCAGAGGCAGATCGCCCATGAAAATCTTATGTTCACTGATTTCTTCTTTTTCTTTATTATAGAGGCGTACCGTTACCGTCAGAGGCGCCGCATAGGTGGCGTCCCTCTCCTTGCATTCCTCGATGGAATACTTCACGTCCTTCTTGCTCAGCTCAAAGTCCACAAATTCCAGACTAAGAGATCCGCTGTAGTCCGCGATGGGAGATATATCGTCAAAGGCTTCCTTCAGGCCCTCGCTGAGGAACCACTGGTAGGAATTCTTCTGGACTTCGAGGAGGTCTGGCATCTCTAAGACCTCTTTTTGACGTGCATAACTCATACGCATGACCCTGGTACCGGCTGTCGGACGTATTCTGTTTTTCTCCATTGACACTTCACCCCGTTCTTTCCCTTTTTGCACCTATATGCCTGGCATAAACCAAAAAGCCTGTCACATTCCTTGAAACAGGCACGAAAAGATACTATGATGCCTGCATCACAACGCCTCACATCATCATGCACCACACCATAATACCAGCGCGAGTCTTGCGCCACATTTTTCATCGCACAATAGTGCCTGTCTCTTATACACATCTGACGCTGCCGACGAAGAGACTCGTG
>CAMQOJ010000474.1 GCA_947003375.1 uncultured Lachnospiraceae bacterium | reverse complement strand
CAGATTTTGAGGTTCACTATAGACGGCGTGTTGTATGGCATCAATGTGGCGAAGATCAGGGAGATTACGAAATATGAGCCGGTCACACCGATTCCCAACGCGCATCCCAGCATAGAGGGCGTGTTCATGCCCCGGGACGTGATGATTACGGCGATCGATTTGAAGAACTGCCTGGGCCGCGGCGAGTCGGATTCTAAGGGACTGTTCATCATCACGAACTTCAATAAGCTGGACATCGCGTTCCATGTGGACAGCGTCCTGGGTATCCATACGGTGTCCTGGACGGAGATCATCAAGCCGGAGGTCACGATCTCCACCGCGGAGGAGGGCGTAGCCATCGGTATCGTCAAGAAGGAAGACAGACTGATAATCATTCTTGACTTCGAGAAGATTGTCACGGACATCAATCCTGAGACCGGCCTGAAGATTTCCGATATCAATGAGCTGGGAGAGCGCCACAGGAGTACTGTTCCGATTCTGATCGCGGAGGATTCCCCCCTGTTGAACAAGCTGATTGTGGACTGCCTGAAGAAAGCCGGCTACGAGAACCTGATTCATGTGGAGAACGGAAAGCAGGCCTATGATATCATAACCCACTATAAGGAGCAGGGTACCCTGCACGAGAACGTGCGTGTGGTCATATCCGATATAGAGATGCCGGAAATGGACGGACACAGGCTGACCAAGCTGATCAAGACGGACGATGCCACTGCAAGGATTCCGGTGGTCCTGTTCTCCTCTCTGGTGAACGAGGAGATGCGCCGGAAGGGCGAGTCGCTGGGAGCGGACGCGCAGTTGTCCAAGCCGGAGATCGGCAATCTGGTAAAAATCATAGATCAGCTTGTGGCGGAGAGGCACTTGGATATGTAAAGTCCTGAAAAAGGCTGGGATGATGTCCCGGCTTTTTTCTTGTTCCAGAGAATGCAGGATGAGGATGGCAGGGTGGTTGAGATGGATAATCATGAGATTCTGGAAAAAATCGGGCAATCGGACATGGTGCTGGCAGGCCTGGGGGAGGACTTCGACGGCAGCGCTTTCCTGGGGAAGGACGAAAGGTATCTGGCCGGTTGCGGGAAGCTGAAGGAGGCCGGATTCCGCTGGCTCATGCCTGCGTGGAACGAATACTGCGCGGAAAAGTCGGGGAACGGCTCAGTGGAGACCGCCCTTGAAAGGCTGGGGGAAATCCTCAGGGGGAAGAACTTTTTCGCAGTCAGCGTATCCACCGACAGCAGGGCAGCCGACCTGGGAAGGGTGGTGATGCCCTGCGGCTCCTGGAAGATGAAGCAGTGCGCCGGGGGCTGCGCGGGAGCCCTCTCGGAGGTGACGGAGCAGGACAGGGACAGGCTGTGGCATTTTTTTGAGGAGCTGTACCGGGGGAGCCTCCCGGAGGGGAATCCCCTGTCCGGAGCCTGCCCGCAGTGCGGGGCCGCCCTTGTGCTGAACAATGTGTACGCGGAGAATTATGACGAATCCGGGTATCTGGACCAGTGGGGGCTCTACAGGAAATGGCTCCAGGGGACCCTGAACCGCAGGCTGTTCGTGCTGGAGCTGGGGGTGGGGATGCGCTTCCCCTCCGTGGTGCGCTGGCCCTTTGAAAAGGTGGTTTTTTTTAACCAAAAGGCCTATTTTTGCAGAGTCCATGAAAAGTTGTATCAATTGACCAAGGAATTGTCAGAAAAGGGATGCGGAATTTCTAAGAATGCGATTGATTGGCTGGGGGAGCTGTGATAAAATAGGGGTGGACATTCATAGAAACCGGAGGAGAGAACATGCCTTCCAATGAGGAAAAAAACGTAAACGGCAACGCGGAATCGGACAGCTATGGGATTGACGCTCTTACGGAGCTGTCAGCGGAGGAGATAGAAAAGCTCCTGGCAGAGGGCGCGGGGACGCGTCCGGAGGAGCCTGAGGATGTGCCCCAGGGGGACGTCCTCGACATGCTGGAGGAAGCAGGGGACCATGAGGACGACAATCTGCTGGACATTCAGGACATGCTGAAGAAGTCCGACAGGAACGAGACAATCGACGCAGGAGCGGAGGAGGAGACGGGCTTTCGCCAGGGCCCGGCAGACAGGCTGCTTGCGGACATAGAAGGGGCGGAAGAGGCGGCGCATGCGCCTGCGGACGCCAAGTCGCGCAAAGCGGAGAAGAAAGCGCGGAAGGCCCAGGAAAAGGCGGAAAAGGCAGCCAGACGGAAAGAGGAAAAGGAGGCGGCCAAAGCCGGGAAGGCGGCGAAGCGGGGAAAGAAGCGCGGCGGAAAGAATCCGGAGCCGTCGGAGGCGAAGGCAGAGGGCTCCGGGGAGATTGAGGAGTTCGACATGCTCCTGGACAGGGACTTGCTGGACAGCATCGTCTCCGACGCGGGCAATGTGGGACGCGGGGAAGACAGGGAATCCGCCGGGGAACCCGGTGGCTTCAGCGTCAATGAGCTGGGAAAGGAATATGATGCTGCCCGGGAACGGGAGAAAGCGTCGGAAGCGGAAAGGATGAAGGAAGAGGACGTGGCGCCAGTAAAAGAAAAGACAGCGGAATCCGATATCATGGAGCTGGATATGGATGAGATAGATGCCTTTATTCCGGACATCTCCAGCGGGCCGCAGGAAGAGGCAGGAGCAAAGCGCAAGGGCGGCTTCATGTCCAAAATCATTACCATGCTGACCGAGGAAGAGCCGGAGAATGAAGATATCCCCATGTCTGAGGAGAACCAGGAGATCCTGAAGGACCTGGACAAAGAAAAGGCCGGCGGCAAGAAAGCGAAAAAGGCGAAGAAGCCCGCCAAGAAGAAAGAGAAGAAGAAAAAAGCGCCTAAGCCTGCCAAGCCGGCGAAACCCAAGAAGCCGAAGAAGGAAAAGGAGCCGGAACCCTATACCGGCAAGAAGCTGACCTTCAAAAAGTCCCTGCCCATCCTGCTGCTGGGAGCTACGGTAGGCGCCGTGGTGTTCATCTTCGTGAACCTGGCTACGGACTATTCCGTAAAGCAGGAGGCCGCGGAGGCTTTCAGCAACGGGGACTATCAGACCTGCTACCAGAACCTGTACGGCAAGAAGCTGGATGAGGAGCAGGCCCGGATGTACGGAAAGGCAGAGAGCATCCTCTATATGGAGCAGGAGTGCCGAAAGTACGAAATCGTACTGAAAAACGGCACCGAGGTGCAGGCGGTGGACAGTCTGCTCCAGACGGTTGCGGATTTTCCGGCCGTCCAGGAATATGCCGCCCAGTGCGAGGCCCTGCCGGAGGTAGAGCAGCTCTACGCCGGCATCCTGGGCATCCTGTCCGAAAGGTATGGCATCACGGAGGAGCAGGCGAAGGAAATCGCGGCACTGGGAAGCCGCATTGAGTATACCAGAGCCGTCACCGCGCTGGTGGAAGGAAAGGGATACGGTTTCGGGAGCGCGCCCTCTGCGCCCCAGCAGCCGGAAGGGGATTCCGGAGATGCGGGGGAGGCTGAGGGGCAACCCGAGGGAGCGCCCGAGGACGGAGCGGATGCCATTGCGGACGAACTGCCGGAGGAGGCTGAGCTGGGAGAGGAAAGCTTTGCGGACTGATGCCGGAAGAGGCGGAGACGGAAGCGGGGAATTTCGCAGACTGATGCCGGAATATGCCGCGTCCGCCGAGAGGGAAGGATACAGCGGCAGAATGTGGGAAGATGCAATATGTTAGCGACTGTCTCTTATACACATCTGACGCTGCCGACGAAGAGA
>CAMQOJ010000473.1 GCA_947003375.1 uncultured Lachnospiraceae bacterium | reverse complement strand
GTGCTGATACCGGGCATCCTGGGGCCTGCCATCGGGGCTTTCGTGCTGCGGGATGCGGACACGATCGTGAATTCGGACGGCACTTCCTCTTTTCTGCCGAACCAGAATATCTTCGCGGCGGCATTCCTGGCAGCGGTGGCCACATTGACGGCATTGGGCCTGATTTTCAGGATGATGCGGCAGGGGCGCCACAGGCTGGTGAGCCAATGTGGGGAGCGGCTTCTTGGAGGCATGGGGGAAGCGGAGTCTGGCTTGCAGGAGGCCGGGGAGGCATCCCTGGGGAAAGGCACAGAGATGCAAAGCGCAGACGGGCAGGACAGGCAGGGGGATGGGACGGAGGCAGGCATGGACGCGCAGGATGTGCCCGGCCGGGTCTGGGATGCCTACCCCAGGCCCCAGATGCGCAGGGAAAAGTGGCTGAGCCTCAACGGAAAATGGCTGCTGAACGGACAGGAGATTCTGGTGCCGTTCCCGCCCCAGGCGCTGCTGTCGGGATACCGGGGGCGCGTGGGCACAAAGCTGGAATATGCCAGGAGCTTCACCCTGCCGGAGGGCTTCCGATTCGGAAAGGGGAAGGGCGGGCGCATTCTGCTGCATTTCGGAGCCGTGGATCAGGTGGCGGAGGTCTTGCTGAACGGGCGGTTCGTGGGCAGGCATGAGGGCGGCTATCTGCCGTTTTGCTTCGATGTGACGGAATGTCTGCAGGACGGGGAGAACAGCCTTGTGGTGAAGGCGCAGGACATCCTGTCCGCCCGATACCCCTACGGAAAGCAGAGGAGGGCCAGGGGCGGCATGTGGTACACGCCGGTGAGCGGCATCTGGCAGAGCGTGTGGTTAGAGCCGGTGCCGGAAAATTATATTGAGAGACTGGATATAACGGCGGATATGCGGAAAGTGCGGATAGCCATAGTGTGGGGCGGAGGGAAGCAGACGGGAGAAGCCGCGGAGAGATTTGCCGGCAGCGAAAAAGCCGCCAGTGCGGATAGGGTGCCGAACAATGCCGCCGAAGGCCTGTCTGTCACCATAAAGCTCCATGACGGCAGCTTCCATACGGTGCGCGGGCAGGGCGATGCGGTGGAAATCGACCTCTCCAAAATACCTCGGGCTGACGGAACATTCTATCAGCCCGTCCTGTGGACGGCAGAACATCCCCATCTATACGAAATGACGGCAGAACTGGGAGAGGATGAGGTCGCTTCTTATTTTGGACTCAGAACCATATCCGTAGAGCAGAGGGACGGCATTCCGAGAGTCTGCCTGAACGGGGATCCCGTATTCCTCCACGGTGTCCTGGATCAGGGATATTTCTGTGACGGAATCTATCTCCCGGCGCAGGCGGCGGAGTATGAGCGGGATGTCCTGCGCATGAAGGAGCTGGGGATGAACCTCCTGCGCAAGCACATCAAGATCGAGCCGGAATGCTTCTACTATTACTGCGACCTCCACGGTATGCTGGTGATGCAGGACATGGTGAACAGCGGCCGCTATTCCTGGATTGGGGACACGGCCCTGCCCACCATCGGGCTGAACCTGAAAGGTGCTGTCAGGCTGGGCAGCAGGCGGCGGAAAGAATTCTTCAGACTGCACATGGCGGACACCATCAGGCATCTGTACAACCATCCCAGCGTCATCGCCTACACCATCTTCAACGAGGGTTGGGGGCAGTTCGACAGCGATGCCATGTACCGGGAGGCGAAAGGCCTGGACGGCACCAGGCTCTACGATACCGCATCAGGGTGGTTTCCGGGGCAGTACAGCGACTTCGACAGCCAGCATATCTATTTCAAGCGCCTGTCAGTTCCCGAAAACCCTGACAAGCCTGTACTTGTGTCGGAATGCGGCGGCTATTCTTACCGGGTGCCGGAACATTTTTACGCCAAATACGCCAGCTTCGGCTACGGCGACTGCGCGGACGGGCAGGAGCTGACGGAGCGGATCCGGAGGCTGTATGAGGAGACCATCTTTCCGGCGATTTCCAAGGGGCTCTGTGGCTGCATCTACACCCAGCTCTCCGATGTGGAGGACGAGGTCAACGGTCTGTATACCTATGACAGGAAAGTCTGCAAGGTGGACGGGGAGGCCATGCGGGAAATCCGGCGGAGACTGGATGCGGCGGTTGGGCGGAAGGCCCGGACAAATCAAAAAGAAATACAAAGCCGCCCCGGAATACCCCTGGGGAGAGGATGACGGCGCTGTACTGCGACACGGCGACAACAGGAAGTGGTTTGCGCTGGTGATGAACATCGGCAGGGAGAAGCTGGGGCTTGCCGGAGAGGGAAAAGTGGACGTAATCAACCTGAAGATTGACGATATGGTGTTCAGGGATGTACTGCTCCAGGACAAAGGTATTTTTCCGGCCTATCACATGAACAAGGAGCACTGGATCACGGTGCTTTTGGACGGCACAGTGGAGGAGGATCAGGTCTGCAACCTGATCGACCTGAGCTTCACGGCCACCGCATCTGGAAAAAAGAAAGCCAAGATGCGCCCGCCCAAGGAGTGGATCGTCCCGGCCAACCCCAAGTTCTACGATATCGAACATGCCTTCGACCTGGCGGAGATCATCGAATGGAAGCAGAGCAGCGCCGTCAAGGCAGGGGACACGGTGTATCTGTATGTGGCGGCTCCGGTGTCCGCAATCCTCTATAAATGTAAGGCTGTGGAGGTGGACATCCCCTATCGGTACCAGGACGAGAACCTGACCATCTCCACGGTGATGCGGATCAAGCTCCTGCGCAGGTACGCCCCGGAGGCGTTCCCTTTCGGGCGGCTGAAGGAGGAGTACGGCATCTATGCGGTGCGGGGGCCCAGAGGGGTGCCGAACAGCTTAAGCCATGCGTTGAGGGAATAGAAGCAGGTTCTTTTCAGTCCAGCTGACAGGGCAGGACAATCGCCTGTTCCCCATCCTTGCTGACGAAGTGATGGCTTATGCCCAGCTCCTCCATCCAGCCTCTCACTTCCACCGTCCTCCATGGGCCAGTGTTGAATCCCTCTCCCGCATCATTGTTCCAGAGCCAGTCGGGCGTGTTCCACAGACAGGCCCGGGGGGCCACCGCCTGGTAGAAGCTTTTCTTCACCCCGTTCTGCCCATGGTGGGCCATCTGCACGAAATCCGCATGCAGTTCCTGTGCAGATACGGTCTCCAGCACCCGGTCCCCCGCTTCCTCGCCCAGGTCGCCCAGGAACAGAATCCGCTGCCCCTCCGCGTCCGCGCGGAACACCACGGAGGAATTGTTGATTACATTCATGGGAAGCGTCTCGCCCTCAGGAACATGTAGCACGTTGATTTCCACAGAATCGATCAGGAAGCGCTGCCCTTTCTCAAGCCTGTGGCAGATATCAGGATGAGCTGCGGCGAAGGCGTTGAATTCCTTGGTGGTTTTGGCATCCGTACATCCCTCGAAGTCATTGGCCTTATAGAACTCATAAGACAGGAAATGGCTGTAGACACTTTTCACTTTCAGGGGATGGGGACCGGAAAAAATCTCCAGAAGGGCGTCCACATGATCCAAATGAGGATGGGTCAGCAGCCAGAGCTCCACGGTGGGTTCCGGACCGCCCAGCCGGATCAGGGTCTCCAGCAGGTTTCCGGCATCCTGTCGGGTTCCTCCGTCGATGACCACCAGCTTTCCTTCCCCGGTCTGTAGAATGTAAGACATCATCTGAGTAGGACTCTGTTCATGAAGCATGTACAATGTCGTCTGCAA
>CAMQOJ010000472.1 GCA_947003375.1 uncultured Lachnospiraceae bacterium | reverse complement strand
TAAGCGGCTATGCCTATCCTTTCATCAGCCCCTGGGTGCTGGAGCAGACGCTGCCCTTCCTGACGGAATTGCGCGTCTTCTCCTATGGATTTACGGAGGAGGGCGCGCTGCTGCCGCCGAACCTGGGGGACGATGCCTGGATGGTCGCGGAGGCCGTCCGTTACGATGCCATGCCCATCCTGACCCTGACGCCCTTCGGCCCCGACGGGAACTTCAACAACCAGCTCATACATTCCGTGGTGAACAATGAGGCATATACGGTGAACCTGATCCGCAATCTGCTGGACACCATGGGGGAGAAGGGGTATGTGGGGGTGGACATCGACTTCGAGTACATCCTGGCCGAAGACAGGGACGCCTTCTCCGCCTTTGTATGGCAGGTGGCGGAGGCCATGCGGGAGGAGGGCTATCAGACCTCCGTGGCCCTTGCCCCAAAGACCAGCGCGGATCAGCCGGGGCTGCTGTACCAGGGGAAAGACTACCGGGCGCTGGGGGCGGCGGCGGACCATGTGCTGCTGATGACATACGAATGGGGCTATACATAAGAACACGCAAGCCATAGGTAAATCTTTCTGCTTGGGAACACTGGATTTTCCGGGATTCCCGCTTTTTATGTTGGCAGCTTGGGATATACCTCCAGAGTAAAATTACAGTTGTTCAGGCTACCACGCCGGTTTGGCTCCGACTTCTCATATTGTATCCGGTCGATGACCTCTTTCAGGATGCGGTTGTTGGCTTCTGGCGTATTGGTATGGTAGGTCTCCAGGAGCTTGCGGATCTTCGGGATATAATCGTCCTGCTCCGTCTGCAGATGGTGGATGTGGGCTATGTCGGACTGGATTTCGTCATGGCTTGACTCCAGATTGGAAATCATGTCCTGGAGCGTCTTCTGGCGCTGTTGGAATATTTCCACCGTATAGACTCCGCGCTCCAGCAAATCGTAGGACTTCTCCATCTGGGCCCGGTAGGTGGACAAATCCGCATCTACTTTTTTGAGGAGCTGTTCCTTTTCAGATATCTGTTCCTGCAATGGGGCAAATGGAACTGTCTGCTGATCTAGGCTGTAGCTGTCGAGCCATTCCTGCAGGAAAGACAGGAGCTGTTTTTCAACCAGGAAGATGGGGCTTGACACATTGGAGCAGTAACGGTTTGGACATTTCAGGACGGAATATCTGTTTTTTGTGTTCGGGGCAAGGCGGGTCATCATATGTCCACATTTCTTGCAGAACACGATTCCGGCCAGTGGGTTCTGGAGCCCGGACGATACGGGGACAGTGCATCTGCGCATGTCCCGGAGGCGGCTCTGTGCGATGGCAAACAGCGCAGGGTCGATTATGGCAGGATGCAGCCCCTGGACGCGCTTATAGTCTGCCGACCGCTTCCGGAGCTTGACTATCTTCCCATTCTCAGGGACCATGACTTCTTTCTCTTTTCCCCAGACAATCATGCCGGTATAGGTCTCGTTCCGCAGTATGTCGCGGATGGTGGCCTTTGACCAGGACTCGGAATTCGTAGGCCTGATGCCGATGGCATCCAGCCTGGCGGCGATGGCATCCGTCCCATACTGCCGGATGGAGCCGTCAGGCTGTGCCTCGCCGCTGCAGTACCACTGGAATATCTGGCGGACTATCTGGGCCTGTTCAGGGACGATTTCCAGGGTATAGCCTTTGTCATGGGGAATCTTTACTTTCCGGTAGCCGTAAGGAGGAGTGCTGCCGATGAACTTCCCCTCGTTGACGGAGGCCATCCGGCCACGCTGGAGTCGGCGGTTGATGGTCTTGAACTCGCGGCGGCTCATAAAGAGACCGAATTCGAAGTATTCCTCATCGAATTCGTTGTTGGGGTCATAGGTCTTGTTAGGGGTGATGATTGTGGTGTCGGAATACTTGAAAGCCTCTGCCACGATTCCCTGATCCCTGGTGTTCCCACGGGCGAGACGCTCCACCTCCACCACCAGGACACCATCCCATTTGCCGGCCTCCACATCGGCCAGAAGCTCTTGCATGACAGGGCGGCCATCTATGGTGTCTCCGGACACCACCTCGCAGTAGAACCTGGAAATCTGTATGTGATGCCTCTCGGCATACGTGGACAGCAGCTCCCTGTGGCGGGCCAGGGTATCTCCGGCGCCGCTCTGCTCCGCATCCCGGTCGGCGCGGCTTTTTCGTAGGTAAGCGCAGTATTTTTTATACATGGGCGGCCTCCTTTGGCAAATCTGAATGCTATATAAAGAGAAAGAGTGCTATCAGCCACCTGACAACACCTTTCTAGCAGTACTCTTAGCATGGCAAAGCCACGATTCAATCATAGTAACGCTCATTACAATTTTATCATATATATAAAAGAAGGTTTTGTCAATCCAGGAATCACATAATGCACCGAAAGCGGTACATTGGAATTGAAATATATATTTCTCCATACTTCATCCGCTCGCGCTCAATCTACCGGATGCTCTTATCTGTAGTAGGCAAGTCTTCTGGCATGGTTCCGCCCAAATTCTTTATGGTCTGTCGTGCCTTTCTGCCGACTTCGTAATGGGTTCTGTTGGCGACATCTTTTTCCGACAGTGTTCTCCTTCCGCAGCTTCTCATCAGCCTGGGTCGCCTTTGCGGTTATGAATATCGTTCTTGGTAAGCCCTCCGTACAGGCCCTGATACTCTCGTTCCGGATGGCGAGGCGTTTGCTGTCTTCGGCCAGGAGTTGCTGCATTGAGATTAATTTCTACTGCCTCAGCATGGATTGCCAACGATACGGAAAGTCTAAATGGTTTAAGGATATATCGTCCTTATATTTCCTTATTAATCTTGCCAACGGTTTTACAAATTCGTCATTCCATTTCTCTTTATCTGGGTACAGATATTTGAGCATATAGAGCTGGGCAAACAATCGCCGCGTAGGAACATACTTTTCGTTAGAGGGCATCTTCGGAATAGCGGGGAATATCCAGTAATACAGCCTGGAATAATGGGCGCATTTATTGCGCAGGTCAGTAAGGCAGCGCAGCCAGCTCTCCAATGTCTGGTAATTGACCCCATAGGTAGTTTCGGCTATCTTTGCCTTGTCACGGTTCTTCATCCCGCGGTAGAAGTAGGAGAGCATCCCGATAGAAAAGAAATCTATAATCGCCCAAATTGGGATGTGCCCATCATACTTTTCTTTGTGGTGCTTTATGACAAGTGTATTGGCATTTTCTGCGATGGACATCTTAACATGGCTTATATAGGAGGAATGATTATGCTTCTTATTGAACGAAGAGGCCTCCATATATCCCTCAGCTCCATAGGCATGTGCATGAAAATAGGCTAGTTGCGTCCGGATATGTACTTCGATTCTTTCTATAGCGAAAGAAATTAAATTCCTTAATTCAACATCGAACATATATATGCTTTCTATGCGTTCGAATTCTATTGGAATAAAGCATCGCTCCTCTTCTTTCCGTATAAATGGAAGATAATAGCCTGAAAGGCGGTAATAATTTGTTTTTGACAAAAAATCCATGCAAGAGGCCTTATTGGTGACGATTATGTTTTTCTTTTTAAGCAGATTGACCTGTTCTTCGAAAGTAGTTGGTTTCTTCAGTTCCATTTTTTTCTCCCGCAAAATAAAAAGTGCTCCCATTGGACACATCGTTGAGAGGTGTGGGAGCTTCTGTTACTTTTAGTATAACCTAAAACTCCCAAAAGTCAATTGTTTTTTGAAAAATGTGAATAAAATTGTGTATAGCATGTGTAAAACCACAATATAT
>CAMQOJ010000471.1 GCA_947003375.1 uncultured Lachnospiraceae bacterium | reverse complement strand
CGGCTATGGCCGTGGCCGAAGCGAAAGAGATGATTTCCCAGGGACAGTTCGAGGCAGGCACCATGCTGCCGAAGATCGAAGCCGCTGTCAGCTATCTGGAGAAGGTGCGGACAGGAAAAGTGCTGATAACTTCTCTGGGCAGGGCAAAGGACGCTGTCAGGGGCAAGGCAGGGACCGTGATCACGGCGTAGCGCTTTCCATGCACCGCTTCGGCAGCGCGGTTCCACTGCGCAGGCCTGGGCGGAAAACAGCCCCTCCGGCAGGGCGGCCCATGTCCGGAGGGGCTGTTCGTTTTGCTGTTTTCTCTGTCTTCTGCCAGGCGATTTCCCTGTATGTCCACGAATCGCCATCGGATGATTTCCCCCTGATTTCAGCCATGTCAAAGAATTTTGACATGGAAAAACAGGTCCTGTCAAAGATGTTTGATAGACATCCGGCCCTCAATACATGATAATGGCATCGAAAGGAGCAATCGGAATATGGAAATAGGGAAAAAGCTTAAAAGCGCACGGGTACAGTCCGGGATGACGCAGGAGAACGTGGCGGAACGGATTAATGTATCGAGACAGACAATATCAAATTGGGAAAATGAGAAATCATACCCTGATATCATCAGCGTAATCGAGCTGAGCAACCTATATTCCATAAGTCTCGACGTATTGCTAAAGGGTGATGAAAAAATGATAGAGCACTTAGAGGAAACCACAAATGTCGTAAAGAGCAACCAGAAAATGATATGGGCTGTCATTGTCAATATCATTGTCGTAGCGCTGCTGATAACATTAAGTATGTTCATACCGGATAACCGCTATTTCTTAGTCGGCGTATTCTGCCTTATGGTCATCACTTCATCAGCATTGCTTTACCAAATCATCAGAAAATTCTAAGGAGGACATCGTATCATGAGATTAAATATGGTTTTTGCAGTGATTTGCGGCGCAGCGGCGCTTGTAGGAGGCTTTGAGGCCGTATTCCAGGTTTATCACTTAACCGTAATCGATGCCACGGCCAGGGGGCTGAAGCATCCCAGATTCTGGGGATTTTTTGCGATGAACGGCAATCACTCCGGCGGTCTGCTCATGTATCTGATTGGAAGGAAAAGATATCCTGTCATGAATATGAGCGAAAGCAGCGCAAAAGAAATGGAAAGGCGCAAGAAATCTGCCGGTGCAGGCCTGGCATTTCTGGCAGCCGGGGTGATTGGCATCATATGCGCCATTCTGTTATGACGCAGTAAAAAAGATTGGACTGTCCCGTCCTGCCTTGCCCGCTCCAGGAGCTCCGGCAGCAGGACGCGGGCCATCGCAAGTCCATTCAGCGTGTCCCCTTCTTCCAACAGGGAATCACAATTGAATCGTGGATTTTCCTGAATCGTTGGCATATACCACAATCGAATCATGTTCCGCCACATCAGGCCTCTCCCACAGAAAATAGCTCTCCCCATGGCAATCCTTCCCCTGATGGGTATAGGTGTACAAGATGATATAAGGAGTCTTCCCCGCATACCGCACGCCCATTTCCACACACACTTTTTCCACGGTTCCATTTACCTTAGTTCCATTCGCAAGCAGCTCGTTGTGTAATTTCTTCTTTCGGGCAGCAATGGCTGCCAGCGCGGATTGCCAGATGAGAAACACTGCGCCAAACGCAAAGAAACCGATTCCCATTCCATTTGCGTCCTGTGTCCCTGCATATCCCGCAGGTTTCAATATGCCGATTAGCCCCAACAATCCAAAGGCGAGAAATCCGATGCCTATCCAGCGGAAAATGGTTTTGAATAAATCTTCTCTGTATCTCGGCGGCTTCATAGTCTCCTCCTCAATCTCCTCTCCCTGTCCTCCAGACAGTCCCACATCTGGCTCATGGAAAAGGCATCAACGCCCTCGCCCTCAAAGGGGGAAACGCCCATCACCATGAGCTGCACCGGAGCCTTGCCGTCCTTGAACTCCGCTATATGCTCCAGGGCAGCGAAGCCCGCTGTCTTTTCATCATGGCAGAAACATTCCACCGGTCCTATATGCCGCTCCATCACGGCAGTCATGTCCCCTTTCTCCGGCATGGGCACAGGCTCTTTGAACAGCATCCGGATGAGGAAAGGTCCTCCGGGCTGCAAACCATTTTCATCGGCCAAATCCTGTCTGAAAACTTCATCGCGCATAACATCACTCCATTTCCCTTATTTTCCGCGCCGTACAATCCCGCGTTCTCCTCAGCGCTGCCCACCAGCCTGACAATATCGGGAAGCTGACAGAAAACATGCTCCTGCCCTCACCCCTCGTCCCGGGAAGCGCCCAGGACCGCCAGCATGGCCCCGATCATAATCGCGAAATCCGAGAGGTTGAACACCACCCTCCCAAGGGGCTTCCATCCCACCTGGAAGGTCAGATAATCCACCACATACCGGCGCTTCAGCCTGTCATAGGTGTTGCTGAAGGCACCGCCCAGGAGCAGGGCCAGCCCGGCCCGCAGCAGCCGGTTCCCCCGCTGCCCCAGGCTGCACAGGAACATCCCGCCCACCGCCCCGGTGAGGGCCACCGACAGGGCTGCCACCGCTTTACGGCGCCTCTGGCCCAGGTTCAGCATGGCTCCTTCATTATGGTACTTCCGTATCCGGATGCGGCCTCCGGCCAGCGTCATGGGCTTCCGGCAGTCCCCATCCCTGCCCCGGCTCAGCACATTTCCGCTTTTGTCCGTATCGCTCCCCTCTATCCGGTCCTTGATCCATAAATCTCCCAGGAAAATCCCTATCACTGCAAGCACATAATCGGCCATTCCCATCCTCCCACGCTCCTGACTTGCTCATATCTGATAAATCCTGACATTCCACCGCTTCCTCCCATCTCTTGACCCTATTATACACAGTCACTCGGCAAATTACAAGAAGCGGAAAACGCAGACCTATTACCTGTTCCTGGCTCCCTCCTGCCGGGTCATCCGGGAATTGACTTACATACTTCAGCATGGCCTTAAAGCGTTCGGAATCAAAGCTGCAGACGCCGGTATCCCAGTCGATAAAGACGTCCTCATTTCCATCCAGTCCAAAAGCCTGCGGAACTTCTTCAAGAAGGAATGTGGACATATCTGTCTGTCCCCATGCACAACCGGACCTGCTCCCCTTCCTGCTCCAGGCGGAAAACAATCCCGTCCCAGCTTGTCTCCGAAATCAGGCAGGTCTCATCCTCCTTCCGGGGATCGCATACAAGGGGCACCACCGGGTATTCCTCATGGTCCGTGGTAAAGATCAGCACATTTTCTTCATTGATGGCTTCCAGGCAGATTCTGCCGAAAGCCTCCCCTCCCCCTTCCGCTGTAAAGCAGGAGCCCGCCAGGCGGGGCCAAATGGTTCCGGGAGAGGGATATCCGCTGTTCTTCTGGCAGAAAGCCACTCCCCACCTTATGTAATAGACCTTTCCGTCATATTCCTCCGCCGTAATCCGGTCATGCTCCCCTTTCGCAAAGGAGCTTCCGTCCCATCGGAAACCGCTCAGCTCCTCTTCCCTCTGCCAACTGCCTCCCTTTTGCAGGGTTTCTGTGTACAGCGTATCATTATAAACGGAAAAACGATAAGCGCCGATGCTCCCATATGCCAGTCCGCTGTACCTGCCGGGGGCTTCCAGAAGCACGCTTTTTGCGGTGTCCACGGGTTCTGGCGCTTTGGAACTTCCCGTTTCCATGCTGACCGGTTCCGGCGCTTTCAGGCTTTCCCCTTCGCCGCTGACTGGCTCCGACGTCTTCAGGCTTTCCCCTT
>CAMQOJ010000470.1 GCA_947003375.1 uncultured Lachnospiraceae bacterium | reverse complement strand
CCATTATAGCTGCCCTGCTTCTGCCTGATTGAAACCGCAGACTTCACTTTTCCGGATAAATCTCTGCTGTACAGATCATGAATCAGGTTCTTAAATCCTATCTCAATTCCCACAGCATTTTTCCTACTGTCAAAATGGTCTGATACAGAGATGAAACGCACTCCCAGAAACGGGAATATCTGCTCTATATAGTCACCCACCTCGATATAATTTCTGCCAAAACGTGAAAGGTCTTTCACCACAATACAGGAAACCCTGCCTTTCCTTACTTCGATTAACAGCCTTTGGACTGCTGGACGATGGAAATTTACGCCGGAGACGCCATCATCAATGAATTCTCTTGCCTTGTACTGGGACAATTCTTCACAATCCGCTATGTAGGCGTCCAGCAACTTCCTCTGGTTCGCGATACTGTCGCTTTCTCTTTTTCCAAATCCCGTCTCCTCATCATCCTCGGATACTCTAAGGTATTTTGCCAGGTACCTTTCATCCATTGCCGCTCACCATCCTTTCCGGCAGAAGCGGAGCTGACATTGCCCATTTTTCCATGATGTCCGCATAGGTAAAAATCATTTCAACCTTTCCGGCAGACAGCACAACAATTTTTTGGATAATGGTGTCTAATAGTTCAAACGGCATGTCTTTCCATTCCAATTCCGATGCAGCACAATAGCTTCCGGCCAGACGTTCTATGATTTGTTGTCCAGGTTCTTCAGGCCTTTCCGCTCCTGCTATCTTCTCCAGTTCCTCTTCGCATTGTCTCTGCCGTTTTGTAATGCACTCCCTTTCGTGGATGAAATCCTCTCTTGTGAGCATCCCTTCCTTCATATCCTCATATAATTCCTGTTTTTTCTTTTTTAGAAGCGCCGCTTCTCTCTCAAGTCTGTCTTTTCCCGCTTCTCCCGGACAGCATGTGGTTATGCTTTCATATCCTGAAACGCTATTCCTCCCCCTTTCGTCTTTCTGCCTGCTCCAAAAGTCCGCTATGTCCCCGGCTAACTGTAGATGACGTACCGCTACTTCTTTCACGGATTCCATCAATGCTTCTTCGGATATCAATGTCCGAGTGCATTTGGCGTCCATCTTCGTCCTTTTGGAATCACAGAAATAATAATAATGCCTTACGCCCCCTTTCACCCGGCTCCTCCGGGACATCATCCGGCCGCATTGCCCGCAGTATATTTTTCTGCGCAGGGGATTGTCCAAATGGGGGACTTCCGCATTTGCTTTCATTTGTATCCGATACTTTTCGCCGCGTCTCTCCGCCATGTCATTTACAATATCAAACTGCTCCTGGGTGGCAAGGGGTTCATGTGCATTTCTCGTAATAATCCAGTTTTCTTTGGGCATGCGCTGCTTCTTTCCGTTTTCTCTGAAATAGCTGCGATGTGATTTCCCCTGCACCAGATGCCCCAGATAAACCGGATTCTTCAAGATTCCGGAAATGTGCGAGATATTCCATTTAGCATTGCAGCTATGCCGGTATGCTTCCTTTCCGTTCATATAACGGTACAACCCCGGGGACGGAATAGCGAGCCGGTTCAGGCTGTTTGCAATCCATGCATTACTTTTTCCCTGGACACGCCATTCAAAAATCTTTTTCACCACATGGGCCGCCTCCGGATCCACGCACATTTTTCTTCTATGGGTTTCAGATTTCCTGTAGCCATATGGATACACGCCGCTGGTATATTCTCCGTTCTCCTGCATGGTCCGTCTTGCCTGTACTATCTTTTTTGAAATATCCTTTGCATAGTAATCATTCACGATATTTGCCAGTGAGTTCATCAGCATATTGCTCTCAAATGACTGCCTTTTACTGTCAAAATGGTCATTGACAGAAACAACCCTGACCCCAAGGAACGGAAAAATCTTTTCCAGATAATTCCCTACCTCTATGTAGTTCCTGCCGATACGGGAAAAATCCTTCACTACAATACAGCGGATTATTCCGGCTTTCACATCATCAATCAGGCTCTGCCAGCCTTCCCTGCTGAAATTTGTCCCTGTTGCGCCGTTATCCACATACACCCGCACCAGTCGAAAATCGTCCCTGTCTCTGTTAACATATTCTTCCAGGTAGGCGATCTGGTTTTGAATAGAATCCTTTGCATCTCCTCCATTGCCTTCCACGGACAGCCTTGCATAAATACCTGTGGGACAGGAAGAAAGAGATGGGCTGTACGTGACGGGCAAAGGCTGTTTTGTGGCTTTTCTGCTTTTTCTCGCCATACTACTCTTCCCCTTTCTGTCCGACTTCTTCCTTTCCTTTTCTTTCACGGATATACCTGCAGGCCTCTTCATATTCCGATTGATATCTGAAAACCACCTCAATCCTGTCTTTGTCGAATATCCGGATTTCTCCCACAAGCTTCAGGAGAATTTCCCTGGTAAGCTGCCCGAATCCCCTGCATTCTATGAAGCTGTTCACCCACTCCGCTTTATCTTCCCTGCCCTTTGCAAGCTGTCCTATCTCCTGCTCCAGTGCATTGATTTCTTCTGTCAGGGCTGCTGTCTGCAGACGGAATGCAGCTTTCAGCTCCCGGTATTCTTCCTCTGTAATAATGCCGTCTTTATAATCTTCATATACTTCCGCAGAATAATGCCGTTTTTTCTCCGCCATCCTCTTTTTCTCTTCGATGGTATCCAGCAGCTTTTCTGAAAGATATCCTCGGTAGGGAACCTCTTTGGCCACTTTCAGCATTTTGCTCAGTTCAAATACATTTTCAATATGGAAATTAATGATGCTCAAAATGGTATCTTCAAACTCTGTCATGGAGATTGTCTTGTGGAACATACATCTTTTATTTTTGCTTTCCACACAAATCAGATAAACATACTTTTTTCCGTTTGTCTGAACCGTCCTCCGGGTCATGTTTCCCCCGCAGTGGCCGCATTTCACGATTCCGGAAAATGGATATAGAGCCTGTCTTTTGGGGGAGACCCTTGTGTCCTGCTCATATGAACGTCTTACCTGCGCAAAATCCTCCGCTGAAACAATTGCCTCGTGACAGCCCTCGCACCGTACCCAGTCCTTTTCCTCTTTCCTGGTACGCTTCCGCACTTTATAACTGGGGGAATATGTCTTTCCCTGCACAAGTACTCCGGTATAAACTTCATTGCACAGGATACGCCTTACGCTGCTCACCATCCAGACTGCATCCGCCTTTTTCCGAAAACAGCACTGGTAATTCTCGCCGTTCATGCGCTTGTATTCCATGGGCGTGGGTATCCCCAGCCCGTTCAGCTTATCCGCAATCCTGGCCGCGCTCATGCCCTCTATCTTCCATTTAAAAATCTGCCGGACAATAGATGCTGCCTTTTCGTCCACTATCAGCTGATTCTTATTGTGGGGAGACTTCTGGTATCCGTAGGGGGCGAACGGACTGATATACTGCCCGCTCTCCCGCTTCACATCAAGGTGGCTGCGGACTTTCATGGATATATCTCTGCAGTATGCGTCATTTATAAGATTTTTGAACGGAATCAGCATTTCGTCCGATGCGCTCATTTCCTCTGCCGTGTCGATATTGTCGTTAATGGCAATGAAGCGTACGCCCAGATAGGGAAAAATCTTCTCAATATAACGCCCCGCCTCAATGTAGTTTCTGCCGAATCGGGACAAGTCCTTTACAATGACGCAGTTCACCCTGCCAGCCTTGATATCCTCCAGCATTTCCTGAAATGCCGGGCGCTCGAAAGCTGACGTTAGATAACGATACTTTTGAAAACACTGGAAAATCAAGGTTT
>CAMQOJ010000469.1 GCA_947003375.1 uncultured Lachnospiraceae bacterium | reverse complement strand
TGAATCAGCCAAATCCATTTTGCGTTTGTGTTCGTTCCCTTCAAAATTTTATTGAACTCAATCCTTACCTCTTCATTGGGAATATCCACTGTCTTTTCGTCCTCATGATAGGTCAGATATCCGAGATGAATCAGCAGGGTCAGCACATCATCTTTGCTTTTGAAGCTCTCAAAATCGTTCTCGAAGCCGTCCACGTCCACTTCAATTTCTTCTCCGGCAATCAGGCGGGCAATCAGCTCCTGCAGCCCTTCGAAATCCATGTTGATATAGGTAAACAGGGATTCCGCCGCCGATGTCCGCTGCCAGTATGACCTGCACTTTTTGTCCCTGACAGCGCGCATCACCGAGTATGGGTTATAAATCGGCCCGCAGTCAGGAAAATCATACCCATCATACCATGACCTGAACTCCTCAAAATTCAGTCCATGCTCCCGGCAAAGCTCCTGAACCTCCCTGGCCGTGAACCCGGTATATTCCGCGAAGCCGTCCGGATAGAGGATCGGATACTCTATAAAATCGGAAATGGCAGACTGGGAGCCATCCTTTTTGATAGGAAGGATGCCCGTCAAATAGGCTGCTGCCACCACTTTCGGGGTAAAGCTGATGTTCTTGAACCAGCCCCTCAGCAGGTTCAGGTAGGCTCTCTGTGTCTCCGGCCCGGCTTCCCGGATTACTGCATCCCATTCATCAATGATAAAGATGAATTTCTTCTCTTCCTTCTCGACACAGCGCAGCAGGCAGTCTGCCAGCGTGGATTCCGGGGCCAGATAGGGGTAGAGCGCCACCAGGTCTTTTTGTATCGCATTTGGAATCATCGCAGCAATCTCGTGTAAAGCTCCGTGCCGCTGCAGGATATCCGAAAGGAAGCCGGTGGCATCAAAGCAGATTACATTGTAGCTGTTCATATGCTCTGCATATCCGTCCATCTTTGATATCGCTCTGCCATCGAAGAGCACCCGGGAATCGCAGGAACTGTCATAATAGGCACATAGCATCTTAGCCGCATATGACTTTCCGAATCTGCGGGGCCTGCTGACGCACACCAATCCCTCGGAGCTGCCGATTCGGCTGTTCATCTGCCCAATCAGGCCGGTCTTGTCGATATATTCGGAGTTCAGGATTACTTGGAACCCGCTGTTGCCGGGATTGACGTACTGACCGTGTTCCATTGACAGCCCTCCTTCTTTACTGGTTTCAGGGTAACATAAAACAGGGGGATTCGCAAGACAAAGAATCAGGTTTCTTTGGATTTCGAGCTCCCTCGGCATCTCCTCAAACCATACGTCCTGCATGTTTTTATGCAGATGCAGTGGGCATTCTGCATATAAAGCGGTACGATTATATGCAGAAAGATTCTGTTATGAGCCAGTTGTTGTTGACGCCTAGCGTTCTAGCGCAGCGGCGAGCTGAATAAAGCGGTTGACAATGCGCATAATACACATTATGATAGTATCAGATAGACGGAAAGGAGAAATGCCAAGAACGAATCAAGGGGCATCAAATGAGATTCAGAGAAGTTGAGGGCATGATATCAAAAGACGGATGGTTTCAAATAAAGCAAAAAGGTTCACACCACCAATACAGACACCCAACCAAGCCTGGAAAAGTTACAATCCCAGAACACGGAGGGGACTTGAATCCTGATACAGTAAAATCAATCATGAAACAGGCGGGGCTCTGAGCCCCTTTACTCAATCTTTATCAATGGAGGTACTTAGATTGAAATTAGTTTATCCGGCTGTATTTCAGCCTTTTACAGACCAAAGCGGTGGATATGTGGTAGAATTCCCGGACTTGCCCGGCTGTGTAACGGAGGGAAAGGACATGGAACAGGCTATTGAGATGGGGATCGATGCAGCCAGTGGCTGGATATTAGGAGAGCTTGAAGACGGGGAGCATATCCCACCTGCTTCCGACTATTCAGAAATAGCTGTTGAAAATGGGTGCATGATCAATATGTTATTATTAGACATTGATGCATATGAAGAAAAATATGGCGAAAAAGCTGTGAGGAAAAACCTTACTATTCCTGCATGGCTAAATACTTTTGCTGAAAAGAATAATATCAATTTCTCTAAGCTTTTACAAGATGCATTGTTCTCAATGGCGCAGGCAAAATAGATGGGGGGCTGCCCCTGAGGGGACGGCTTCACCAATCACTGCGCCTGCCCCCACTATAGAGTTCCTCCCGACAAATAGTCTTCCACTACCAGGCCGCTTAAATGTTCCGCATGCTTCTGGGCCCAACAAGCTTTCTGGCACTGTTTGTATGATAAAGCGCATATCCTGACTACATGAAGAATGCCGTCAGGAATATCGCCGCCTGTCTGATAAACATCCGAAGAGGACCATAGGGACAGCTAATATGCCCTGTTGGAAAAAGAATATCACCAATATAGCGAAGATACAGAATAAATTGAGTCCGACCAACTGCTCTACTGGTAGATTGCTACATGTGTTCTCCATTTTATCTAGTGTTACGCACCGTTGATATTTGGCATATCTGACTCCCGTCATTGAGAGTCAGATATTATAGTCGGGTATAGAGATATAAGCTTGGTTCTGGCATCCCCAGTCTGAAAGTGCCAAAGAATCTTTTCCTGGTTCTGGTTGCGTCCTGTTTCCCATGCGGCTATCTCTGCCCTTAAAGCCTCAAGCGTCCCTATCCTTCGTGACAGGTACTGCCTGACCAGGACATTCAGCTCGATTTCGGCTATGTCCAGCCAGCTGACGTGCTTAGGGGTGTAATGTATTTCAAGTTTCCTGATGATGCACCTTGCTTCCTACGGGGGATATTTCTTATATAGGGAAGCCGGCTTATGGGTATTGAGGTTGTCCATTACAAGGACAATCTTTTCAGCATCCGGGTACATGGCATCTACAAGGTACCTGATTTCCTCTGCCCAGCCAAAGGCCGTGCGGTGCTCATGGACACTGGTCCGATGCCTGCCTCCAAGCGGCTCAATGAACGCAAAGATGCTGCATGCGCCATCGCGCACATATTCGGAATCCACCTTTTGGATATCGCCTGGACGCATCGGCAGGGCTTCCCTGGCATCGCCCAATAACTGATATGGCTTTTTATCCATGCACACGACCGGACGCTGCGGGTCATAAGGAAGCTCGTAGACATCAAGGACATCCTCCATGCATGCTACGAATTCGGCATCCCCCTTTTGGGGGATGCACCAGTATTCGCTCCTGTGAGGCTGAAGCCTGTTTTTTTAGGGCCCTTCCAATGGCGTTCTTCCCGACAGATGTGTCAAGGGCTGCTTTGGCTTCCTCTTCCAGCAGGCGCAATGTCCAGCGTGAATGTCCCCCCGGTGTCGCTGCACGCGATTTCAATCAGGCAGGCCTCGGCACGTCCGTCAAGCTTCCGTCTTGCGTTGTCGGAGTTCAGGCTCCTTTTGATGGAAGTGACAGAATCGACACCGCCATCAGCATACAGTCTTACTGTATTTGTCACTATCGCCATACAGACCCCGTTTGACCTGGCAGACTGCTGGTGCGTGAGCACATCCACATGTGCCTCGTCAAAATCGAGTAGTATCTGGCACTTACACTTTATGGTTTTTGATGTGTCCTTTCTTCGGATGATGGCTTTTAATTTTGTCAGTTCACCATCGGTTAAGGAAATTGTATATATCTTAGGTCTCGCCATGTTGAATCACCGCGTTTCTTTTAGTATATCACATGGCGATAAAATAGCGATTATTATTTAGATAAATATCAATGGTACATTACACTAGTCTTTCTCTTCACTTTTAGTTTAAGT
>CAMQOJ010000468.1 GCA_947003375.1 uncultured Lachnospiraceae bacterium | reverse complement strand
GAGTTCCGGCATGTCACTTATCAATACCCGAAAGGGGAACAGCCGGTGCTTCGGGATATCTCCTTTCAGATCGCCGCTGGTGAGAACATATCCCTGGTAGGGCTCAACGGCGCGGGAAAGACCACCCTGGCAAAGCTGATGTGCGGATTGATACTGCCTGACCAGGGGGAAATCCTCATCGACGGGCATCCTCTGGGCGAGTACAATCGGGACGAACTCTATACGCTGTTCTCCATGGTGCCCCAGAACTATACGATGCTGCCCACCACCATAGCGGAAAACCTGGCATTCCAGAATCGGAGCGAGATTGACGAAACTTTGATGTGGGACTGCCTGGGAAAAGCGGGCATCGCAGACAAAATCCGCTCCCTTCCCAAAGGCATCGATACCCCCATGAACAAGCAGTTCGACGCAGATGCAGCCGACTTCTCCGGCGGAGAGATGCAAAAACTTCTGCTGGCCCGGGCCATCTATCACGATGCCAGCATCCTCATCCTCGATGAGCCCACCGCCGCACTGGACGCCATCGCAGAGAACCGCATCTACCAAAACTACCAGGAACTGACAGAGCATGCAACTTCCGTCTTCATCAGCCATCGTCTCGCCTCCACCCGCTTCTGCGACAGAATCTATCTTCTGGACGGAGCGCGCCTTGCCGAGAGCGGAACCCATGAGGAACTGATGGCCCTGGGAGGCAGATACCGGGAACTGTTCGACATTCAGAGCAAGTATTACAAGGAAGGAGGGGATTCCCATGAAGAATAAGAAGAACCGCCGAAGCTTAAGGACTGATATAGGCCTGATCCTGCGTGGCTATCGGGTGTTGTACGAGGTCTGCCCGCAGAACATCATCTGGGCGACCATAAATGCTGTAGCACAACAGTTTACGCCGTATTTTACGCTCTATCTGTCCGCGGAGATTATCAATCAGCTCATCGCCGGAGTTTCCCTTCGGACATTGCTTCTGCTGGCCCTGGCCACAGTCACAGGGCAGCTACTGTTGAATGTTGCCATGCATCTGCTCTCCCACAAGACAGAGGAGATGAGAAGCATCAATATCGACTTAAACGAGCTGTATATGCTAAGGGTAGGATGCCGGATGCAGTACAAGCATCTGGAAGACCCGGATACCGCTTTGCTCCGCCAGCAGATCCGCCACTTTTCAAACTTCGGCGGAAATGGGCTGAACCGGCTGTACTGGTGCTATCAGAGCTTGCTGAGCGCCATCGCCAATATCATTTTTTCCGTCTCCCTTACGGTGTCATTGTTCCGAACCGTGTCCCACGGTGAGCTTACGGGATTTCTGGCATTCGCGAACCATCCTCTGTCCGCCCTTGTGCTGCTGGCGCTAATCGGACTGAACATTGGGGCTGAGATGGTCAGCATCTATCGCCTGGAGCCAAAGCGCACGAAGCTCTGGTCTTCGTTCAACCTCCGCTTTTCCCGCTGCGTGTGGTACGCGGATTTAAATTCCGATGCCATCGTATTGGGTGCGCCGAGGCTCTGCATTGAGAGGTGCCGCCAGACAATGATTGATTACGATAAGGAATGTCTGCGGGAGAATATTAAAATTGCCACAAAGCGCTTTTCAATCAGCAGAACCATGGAGACTGTGACGAACCTTTCGCTATATCTCTATATCGGTGCAAAGGCCTATATCGGCACCTTCGGAGTCGGCAACTTCTTTCTCTATACAGGCACCGTAGAGAGGTTCTTAAGAGCGGTATCCGATTTCGGAAGCGAGTTGAGCCATCTTCGCCAGAACAACGATTATCTTCTGGAAATATATCGCTATCTGGATTTGCCGGACGAGATGTATCACGGCACACTGTCTGTGGAGAAACGGGAAGACAATAAGTTTGAGATCGAGTTCCGCAACGTCAGCTTCCGGTATCCCGGTTCGGACACTTACGCCCTGAAGAATGTGTCCTTCAAATTCCGTGTGGGTCAGCGCCTGGCATTCGTGGGGATGAACGGAAGCGGCAAGACCACCTTTGTGAAACTCCTGTGCCGTCTCTATGACCCCACGGAAGGACAGATCCTGCTAAAGGGAATCGATATCTCAAAATATAATTATGACGAATATGTCAGGCTGTTCTCCGTAGTCTTCCAGGATTACTTTACCTTTGACTTCTCTCTTGGTGAAAACGTCTCGGCCAGGCAGGACTACGATGCCGACAAGGTGTGGTCGTGCCTGAAGAAGGTAGGCATTGAAGAGAAGTTTGCCCAGACGGAGCGGGGGCTGGAGACGCCGCTAGGCACCAGATACCAGAATGACGGTATGGAGATCTCCGGAGGGGAAGAGCAGAAGGTGTCCCTGGCCCGGGCGCTGTACAAGGACGCCCCCTACATCATCCTGGACGAGCCCACCGCCGCCCTTGATCCCATTGCCGAGGCGGATGTGTACTCCAAGTTCAATGAAATCGTGAGGGACAAGACGGCAATCTATATCAGCCACCGGCTTTCCTCCTGTCGCCTGGCGGACAAGATACTGGTGTTCCACCAAGGGGAAATCATCCAACAGGGAAACCACGAACAGCTTGTGACAGACACAGCCGGGAAATACCACGAGCTGTGGGAGGCGCAGGCGCAGTATTATACTTGACGGGGGCTGTAACTCTGAATCAGGCCGAAAATCCCCCATTAAGTGACGTTCCCATTGCTCCTATCCCTGTGTATAGATGCGTTCCCAAGACTCGCCATCGACGGTCTGGTTGAACTTTTCCGGACGGAGTTCCCTCCCGCTCTGCACCATATCCTCAGATGGGCACACGCACATTTATCGCTATATAGAAAAAGGAATGTCCTTCGTCACTCCCCTGAAATGTTCCCGCCCCCCACATGGGCCTTAATCGCCTGAAAGCTCTCCCTGCTGATGACATGCTCAATCCTGCATGCGTCCTCCACCGCCGTCTCCTCCGGCACGCCCAACTGCATCAGCCAGGCCGAGAGCAACTGATGGCGTTCGTAAATCATCTCCGCTATCTCCCTGCCGGAAGACGTCAGCGTGATAAATCCGGACTTGTCCACGGTGATATGCCCCTTTTCCCGCAGGTTCTTCATGGCCACGCTGACGCTGGGCTTCTTGAAGTTCAGCTCCTCCGCGATATCCACGGAGCGGACCACAGGACGCTTTTTGCTCAATACCAGGATGGTCTCCAGGTAGTTCTCTGCAGATTCATTTACAGCCATTATCATTCCCTCTCTTTCCTGTAGGGCCTTTCCCTGCATTTCAGTATAGCATGGAACGGGGATTTGCGCAATTGCTCTTCCGAAATTCGGAATCGCACGAGATGCTGTCTACCACATCCTGAGAAAAAGTGGGAAGACAGGCTTTATTTCGCAGCATCTGCCTGGAATTTTTGATGCTTGTACTGCAGTCTCACGCTTCCTCACCTCCTGTTTCCTCGGCAATCCACTCTTTCAGTTTTTGCTGCAGTATTTTTTTATCCGGTAAATACAGTTCATATTTTGAAGCATAGATATTGGAGTCTTTCGGCAATGTAAGCTCTACAACTGCATCATTTTTCTCTTTACAGAGCAAAATCCCGATTGTAGGATTTTCATCCTCTGTCTTCTCATAGCGGTCATAATAATTGACATACATCTGCATCTGTCCCAAGTCCTGATGCCTTAGTTTCTCCGTTTTCAGGTCAATCAGCACAAAACATCTCAGCAAACGGTTGTACAAGACCAAATCAATCTTATTCTGAAATCGGAATAACATAGATTATTCCGATTCTCTGATTATTCCGATTTTAACATAGACCGCCTAAGAAATCT
>CAMQOJ010000467.1 GCA_947003375.1 uncultured Lachnospiraceae bacterium | reverse complement strand
ATGACGTCGTCGTATCCAAGGCCCTTTGAGGAATGGGCCGTCATGAAGGTGATGTCCAGCTTCGGATACTTGACGCTTTTGATTTTGCTTCCGCGGCTGCTGTATTCGAACAGGCCTGACCGCTCCAGATGGTCGCCGTCAAATCCAAATCGGCCCAGGAACAGGATTGGCCCGGGCTCTTTGTTTTCCTTTTTCTTGTATTCCAGGAGCTGTCCGATGGCGGTCTCTACGGCGGATGCCAGGGCATAATTTGCCCCGCTTCTGCGGTTGCCGTCCCTGCCCTTGAAGGTGCTGTCGTAGGTATAGATGACGACCGGGTCTTCTATCCGCTTGGGGGAGATGAGCTGCTTGGGAATCTGCTGCGAATTGCGCTGGATAAAGTCTATGTTGTTCAGGTAGAGGAAATTGGCGATTTCCACCTCCTGGTGGGAGCGCAGCACTTCGTTCTGGATCGTGACGGACTTTTTCGTCCTTGCGTCTATTACCTGGCACTTGAAGTCCTCCAGGTCGCTTCTCATGGTGGAGTAGTTCGCTTTGGCGATATTGTTGAAGAACGCGTTGAAGTCGTCCCCTTCGTATGGCGCGTCGAAATAGGATGCGAAGAACATGATGAGCTTGTTCACTATGCTTTCGTTCTGCATCACGGAGCCGCGGAAGTAATCGCGGATGACAAAGTACAGCCTGGAATTGTCTACGATATTCAGCTTCTCCTCCGGGGCGTTCACATGGATTACGGCGTTTCCGGCGGAATGGAATGTGGCTATGGGGCATGGTATCCCCAGGGCGCTGAACAGGGCGTCAACGGCTTTCCCTAGTCCGAGCTTATGCCTTGAATCCTTCCAGCAGCTTCAGCAGCAGCTTCTTCCTGCGGTGCTCCTCCAGGAAGGCCTGGTACCTGGCTTTCCATTCGTCTGTCCAATGATTGCTCCTCATGATTTGGCGGATTTCTTTCAGCACGCTGACGGCTCTGGCATAGTTCGCTTCCTTTCCCATGTTCACATAGGATGCTGTCTCTTTCCAATAGAGCTCCACTATCTCTTTGGGGTACTGGGCGGATAAGCGTTTGGTGAAATAATGCCCCTTGTCTATGCCCCATCCTCCGTACTGTCCGGGGTGCCGGATGTAGTCCATGACCTCTTTCGTCTCGTTCTTATCTAAAAGGATGTCGAAATAGGCGGAGAGGTTCCTTTCCCTGATGGTCTTCAGGATGCCCTTCTCCTCTTTGGCAAAGTCCTCCTTTGTCAGCTCCTGTCGGCATTTCTGGTATAGCTTGTACAATTCGGCAGTATTGCTGCAGGACAGCAGCTTCAGGAGGGCGGCTTTCTGGTTCTCGTACTCGCCCTTCTCTTTATAGTAGCCGTGCATCAGCTCCGTAATGGTATCCTGGTCCATCCTTTTCTTTGCGGCATCACGGTACAGCTCCTCCAGGGCTTTCCGGTCGTCATGCTTCACATAATATCGGAAGAGGTACTGGTAGATTTCATCCAGCCGCCCGTCCAGCTTTTGGAAGCCTTCCTGGACAATCTGCAGCGCCTGTTTGCTGTCTCTATGCTTCTCATAGTATCTGGCCAGCTCCAGATAGTCCCAGGAGTAGCGCAGGTTCGCCTTTTTGCTCTCCAGGTATTTTTTGTCCTCTCCACATGCGCGGTAGATCTCCGATGCCCAGTTCCCATAATAGCCTTTGCTCTGAGAAAGCAAATCCGCCAGATAGATTTTCTCTTCCTTCGTTCTGCACATGGAGCGTACCACATCCGTCAGCATATCGGAGAAGCCGCTGTTGTCCATCCGTATGAAATCCAGCACTTCCTCCAGGAGTTCTTTGCGGGGTTCCCAGGGTATTTCCTCGGTTTCAAGGAGTTCCGTCATCTTTTCCAGCTCATCGCAGGCAATCTCCTCTTCCTCCTCAGGCCCTCCTCCGTACTCGTTGAATTCGTCAATGATTTCGCTGGCCCGGGTCCAGTGGTTTTCCAGTCGGTTTATGATTACGGTAGCATAGTCTTCTGGTTTCAGCGTCTTTCCCTTTTTCTGGCAATATTTTAAAAGAGCCTGTTGGGCGGAAGGGTTCTTGCTGACGATTGCGAGAATCAGCTCCTGCAGCTCAGCGGTGTCATAGTTTTGGATTAGTTTCTTTATCGTTTTATTGTCCATCTTGATATTTTTCTCCGGTTTCTAAGTTTGGTGAGGTCGTTTCGTTCTGGTTGGGCGTTTTGGGGTGAAGCTGTGGGTGGTCAAATTTTTTGTATTGCTCCTGTTATGTATATACATAATTCCAACAATTTCTCCTTCAGTTCTCTGCAATCATTACTGTCCTGATCCTGTACCACTACAAATCTCACGTCCGGCTCATTCCCTCCCTGCAGCTTTGCGGTAAGAGACTTCTGTAAATCAGATTTCCCTTCATGGGGAATGGTGACAAACTGTATTTCCTCCGGCAGAATCCGGGGCAGCAATCCATCCAGAAAGTATTTCATCGACTGCTCTTCCAGTAAAAATACAAGCTTCATCCTATACCCCCATCAGCAGCCCCTGCTTCCACAATGCGCCCGGCAGTTCCCCGGCGTCATACAGAGATTTTACCAGCGCGTTCTCGGAAGCTTTGCATATTGTCGTAAATCCGTTATTTTTTTCTAAATAATATATTTCATCCAGTTGCATCGCATTTAAAAATCTGGAGAATGGGTAGATACGAACACTTGTCCCCCTTTATCTGCATATGACCGGAATTCCTCGGCAAGTTCTAATAGAAGTTGGGGATATAGCTGGTTTTCCGGCTCCTCCACACATAAAAGCGCATGTTGTGTCGGATCATGCAAAAGCACAAGGTATGTGAACATTTTTATGGTACCATCTGACACATACTTTGAAGAAAAAGGATTCTCAAATGTGCCATCCTGAAAACGAAGCACAATGTAACTGTCCTGGGTCTCCTGGGCCTCCACATATTCCACTCCAGGGACTCTTTGTTTCATCTTTTCTATGATATCACTAAAAACATCAGGATGATTGTCATAAATAAATTTCGTTACTGAGGACAGATTATCTCCGCTCTTCGTCAGATGTTCACTGTACTCGATTTCCTGGCGGTCTCTTGCCGCATCTATCCTGAAATCGGACACATACCAGTCTTCAATTAATTTTCTGAATGTGGCCACTGCCTCGAATTCCTTAAACTGCCCTAACCCTTGATGGCCAGAATATCTGGAGAATCAAGTTTTTGCCGTTCCCTTGTGGCCAGGCTTACATCTTCGTAGCTGCTTAGTTTTCCTTTGGCCGCAATACCCTCACCCATTGAGAAATCCAATACTTTCCAGGGGGATCCTTTCTGTCCCCTTCTCAGGCGCAGGGTTTCTTTTTTCACAACAGCTCTGCCCGTTTCGTCTAAGCCGATGGAAATCTCGTATGTAATCAACGGTTCACCATCAGCCGGACGAAATTGAACGGCAAATTCAATATCTCCTGTCTGTTCCCGGGATACTACTTCCTTATATCCACCTCTTTTCATTAGGGCAGTTCTTACATTACTGTTTAAGCAATCATGAAGAAATCCGAATATATCAAAAAAGGTGCTCTTGCCTGTTCCGTTTTTGCCTAGGAATACAGCCAGATTAGGAATATCTCTGATTTCAACATTTCGAAACACCTTATAATTGCGTATTTTCAGTGATTCGATTTTCATATCCTGTCTCCTCCTAAATTATTTCCTGTAAAACGCAGTCATATCAGCAATGGGTATAATATCCATTTCCTTTGATTCATTGTACCATATAATTATTACCACAACCTTAAGAGATAAGCTGTA